>CAMUAR010000013.1 GCA_947086895.1 uncultured Lachnospiraceae bacterium
GCTTTGTAGTATCAAGCATTTTTACATGCTCATGAATAATTCAGGTTTATATATTGCAAATTCTACAATCAATATAAATGAGGGATCACCTAATTTGTAAATAAAAACATTGCAATTCCAGCCGCAATTGTCAGATTAAGCGAGTCTACTTCGGAAGACTGCGGAATAATTACGCTTGTTCCTTCGGCAAGAAATGAATCGTCAAGCCCTGTCGCCTCATTGCCGAATACAAGCGAGAACAATCTCCGTTTTGAATAATCTATTTTTGGCAGCAATTTTGTTCCATTTAACATAAAACAGAACACTTCCTGATTCGGATTGTTTTTTCGGTAATCGGAAAAACTCTCAAAATATTCATGCCTGAGCCGGAACAGCGCTCCCATTGACGCGCGCACCACCTTTGGATGAAACACATCAACTGCCGGACTGACAAACGCGATATCATGAATGCCAAAGCCGACTGCCGTGCGCAGAATTGTCCCGACATTCCCCATATTTCCAGGATTTACAAGCACAATATGAGACTTTAAAGAGTCCAGTTTTTGTTTGTACTTTTCAAAAACTCCAACGACAAAAACATTTTCTTTATCGCTTAACCGCGCAATCAATTTATCATTCGTCTGCACGGGAATCCCTTTTTCATCACACAGCAGTTTGATCTGTTTTAAATCGGTAAAAGAGGAATGAACGTACACTCCAAGCACTTTCGCTGCCCCGCTTTTTATCAGCTCAATCGTTGGAAATGCCCCAAGTGTGTAAGAGTAATCTGCCGCTTTTTTATATGGCTTTACTGCCGTTTTTTCCTGAATTTCCATCTTATGAATACAATCCTTTCGTCTGTTTTTTATCGTTTAACACATACTTATCTTCACATTTTTCCCCAACTGCGAAAGAATTCTCTCCAGAGTTTCAACCGCCTTTAACTTTTCACCGAACTCAATATCAAGCCCTTGATGCGCCTCGTTGACTGCTCTTCCAAAATAAATATTGATATCGGTTGCCTCCTCAAACAAATAGTACGCCAGGGCGGCAACACCGTCCGTCCGCCGCGGCAGTTCCAGCGACAGCATTGGATTTTCCAAGTACTGTTCTCCAAATTTAACCAACTGCTGTAATGTGAGAACCCCCTCCGTCACAAGATCTGTTCCTTCCATGCGCGATATTGCCGGCACTTCGTCGGTCGCTGTATCCGAGAGAAGAACCGACGGTTTTCCAAGATATTTTGACACGGTAGCCGCTGTCGTGCCGCCGCATACAATATGCCTTCCCTCCTTTCCGAAAAACAAGCGCAAAATCTTATTGTCCTCATCTCTGTTTTCCGGTGGTCCTACCATTATATTTGCCGCGTTGCGGCTGCGCACCGCAAGCACCATAGCGGACGTATCGTCGTCGTTTTCTTCAAGACACAAGGAAAATGCCGCGTCCACCAACAGCGCAGCCATTTTCTGCGGCGCCATCCCCGGCTCGTACACCCGTTCTGCCAGATCAATAATTTCCTCTCTGCTCCATCCTGAAGTATTTGTTTTTCCAAGTCCTGCCGATGTCATACCGTCCGACATCAAAATCAGCAGATCTCCATCTTCAAGATAGATTGTACTTTCGTAAACTTCTTTGTTTTCTACAAAAATACGGCTTGAAGAATACGGCTTGTTTTTTCCGCGCCGCAGAAGAATCGCCATTGGATTGTCATACTGTACAAGATGCGCAATGTTGTTTTCCACCTGCACCGCTGTAAATGTCGAATATGCAAGTTTGCGCTCCCTGCACATCGGCAGCGTTGAAGCAACCGTATAAACGCACTCTTCAACCGGCAGTTTATGTGAAAGCATTGTCGCAAGAATTGTGGAAGTCAATGTTGCAAGAATATTCGCCTTAACGCCGCTTCCAAGCCCGTCCGACAGCACGACAGTCAATCGATCCTTCTCTCTTACAATATGAGAGGAATCCCCACATAATGTCTCTTGTTTTTTAATTAAACTTACTTTTCCGCATTCTATTACTGTCTGAACCATGTTTCCTCACATTCTGCTGCGTAAGCGGCTTATATTTCATCTCGATCCATCATAATCGCTTCTTTTAAGTCTGCGACTGCAATTTTTGTCTCCGCCGCTGTCTCACCGAGCAGCGAGGCAATTTCCTGTACTGTGCGCAGCTGTTTTTCCACAATATCATCCGCCATATTTGCCGCCGCAAGTTTCGCTTTCATCGCCTGATTTTTTCGGTTCCGGTCTGCACTGATATCTTTCATAATACAGATAATACTGCTGCTGGACTTATCATATAGAAAGACTTGCTCGACATAACAATTATACTCCGCAAGAAAGGCATTTTTCTTTACATTTTCAATATTGTTGATCATCATATTGACAAAATCAAACTCATCCAGGATTCTTGACACTGGTCCATTCATCACGTCCTCTGGCCGGACGCCGAAAAGTCTTGCCGCCGCCTCATTGATCTGCTGAACCTTCAAATCCATATCCACGGTTAAAATTGCATCCGGTGTAATATTGATAATCTGGTCGGAGAATGATTCTGCGCGCTCCTTCATAAACGGCAGACACATACTGATCTCCGCGCGATTCTGAAATACCGCAATCGCCTTTTTCCGACAATTTTCATAACCGCACATACCGCAGTTCAACTCGTCGGCTGGACTGTTTTTGCCCATCTTTTTTAAAATTGCAGTGATCTGCGCCTCGGTTGGCATCGGCGCTAAAACAACTTTTGCCTGATATACAGCAGCAGCGGATTCTTCCAATTCCTCCGTGAAATCAGAACATGCCGCCACGACAATTTCCCCTGCTGCCTTGTCTATGGCAGTTTCTTCTACACTGTGATAAGATGCTGCCAAACCCATTTTTTTTCTTCGGAAACTTGGTCCGCCAACACATCCTCCTCTGCATGCACTCATCTCGATAAAACAGCCCTTTAACTTTCCAGAAGCCACCTCATCAACCGCTTCCATACACGTTTCCAATCCGTCCATAGATACGTATGTAACGCCATTATGTTTTTCCATCGTCTTTAAAATTCCCCCAGTTACTGGGAAAAAGCGCGAAAGCATTGGCTCTTTTAAAATATCTGCTCCATCGTCTTCTTGTACTGGCGCGCTGGAGAACCATTCCTCCACCTCGTCAAATGTCAGTGCAAAATCAGTGTCCGATCCTTCTTCTGCCGCCTCTCCTTTTTTGGCAACACACGGTCCGATAAAAACGACAACCGCCTGCTTATCCTGTTCCTTGATTCGCTTTGCCGCAACCTGCATCGGTGTTTTTACCGGCGCCAAAAAAGAAACTGCCTCCGGTCGGTGCTTGCACAAGTATGCATTGATCGCTGGACAGCACGACGAGATCCAAACCTTCTCCGGGTCTTTTGCAATCAGTTTTTCATATTCCTGTTTTACAATCCTCGCTCCCATTGCCGTCTCGACAAATTCTGAAAAACCAAGACTGTGCAGTATTCCTGCAAGCTTCGCAAGCGGCAGCCCAAAATATGCTGTGATGGAAGGCGCAACAAGCGCGTAGACACGTCTCCCCTCCGCAATCACACGGCGCACTGCCTGAAGTTCACTGATATCGCTTTTTGCCTTCTGCGGGCAAACAACGCTGCAATTTCCACATAAAATACATTCCTGTTCAATAATTCTCGCCTGATGCCCCGTTACCTCAATCGATTTTACCGGGCAATTTCTAACACATTTATAACAGTTTTTACAATTTACTTCCTGGAATTCCAAAATTCCCATCCAGCGTCCCGTCCTTTCTTGTTTTATTTTGTAGATAATATTATACTATACTGTCCTGTATTTTTGCAATATTTTACAAAACAATCCATTGTAAAAAATCTTTGTAAAACAAACCTTAAAATCATTTTTCCGCTTTTTACACAATGCGTTTTTCTTTTCTTTTGACCTTATAATTTTTATAAAAATTGGATATTTCAGACAAGCCAGTTTATGATATACTAAATTCGACGGCATGTTTTCGTATGTTATAATATACTGGAGGTGTTCTATGACAATCTTATATGAATTTCATAATAATCTTTATGTCAACCTGACAAACCGCTGCCCCTGCGCATGTACTTTTTGTCTGCGTCAAACTACGGATCATATGGGAGATTCCGGCAGTTTATGGCTGAAAGAAGAACCAACAGCGATACAAGTTATCAGCGAATTTTCAAAATTTTGTATGCCCAATTACAATGAACTTGTGTTCTGTGGCTTTGGAGAACCAACCGAGGCACTTGATGTTTTATTAGACGTTGCCCGCTATGTAAAACATACTTGGCCATCTATGCAGATCCGCATCAACACAAACGGTCTTGGAAGTCTTATCAATAACAGAGATATCGCTCCTTTGTTTCACGGTCTAATTGATCTTATCTCCATCAGCCTGAACACGCCAAACGCAGAGCGATATCTTGAATTGACGAAAAGCAAATTTGGAATTGGTTCCTTTCAGGCAATGTTGGATTTCGCACATAACTGCACAAAATATGTACCAAAGGTTGTTATGTCAACAGTTTCAACTACCATCACGCCAAAAGAGGAAGAACAATGCGCCGATCTCTGCAAACAGACCGGCGCCACCTACCGTATTCGACCTTTTGAATAGCCATCTTGTTTTTATTTCCAGGACGTATCTAAAAAATAAAAACGATTGATAAACTTGCTTGATTTTTCAAACATATTCAAATTTGTTTTTTATAAATTTGTGAGATTTGAGATTATCAAAAATGCTTTAATTTGATGCTGATGTAGCCACACAGGAAGCCGCAATGCTTGCACTCACTGCGGCATACATTGCTGTTTCCTGTGCGATAATTGCTGAGAGAATATTAGAAACTGCCGCTGTATGTACCACAGATAAGCGTTTTCCTTCCATTCCAAATTCTCTTTCTGCAAGTACCGCGGCATACATTGCTCTCTGCTTGCGGCTAATGCTTCCAAGCGCGCCAAATCCCCGCTGCTTTGCAAGCCATTCATCAATCTCACAAATTAGCCTTGCCTTCTGCTGCGCACTGCCGTTCTCCAAAGCCAGTATTCCAAGTATCGGAAGTTCATTTCTCGTTCCGTATCTGCATCCTTCTTTCTTTAGATATTGATACAGTTCCACTACCTTTTCGCATTTCTCCTCCGGGGAATTTCCGCATAACACTAAAACTTCACACAGCGACTGCACTGCATCCGCAGAAGCAAAACTTTTCTTTAAGATTTTATAACATCCCTCCATCTCAAAAATAAGACGTTCATCGCCTTTTTCTGACAAAGCAAGAAGCGCACAAAATGCACTGTCCTCTTTTGAGGTCAAAAACGGATGCTCTGCCTGCATCAGTTTATAAATATGCCGCGTCCGCGTTACAATCTCCTGATAATTTTCCTGTTTTGCCAATTTTGCAAGCACCATGGCAGCAAGCACCAAATACTCTGAACTCCAAAAATCTTTTTTCAATAGTTCATACAGAAAAAGCCCTTCCTCCAAAGAATCTTCTGGGTTCCCACTTGTCGCCATTATCGATGCGACCGCCGGGCGAATATTTCCGCGGAAATTTGAAAATACGCTGACTCTGTTTTTCAACAGTCTCTTGCACTCTTCTAACTGTGAGATATCTACTGTCAGATCATCTGCACTATAGATCCCTGCACATGCAAGGTGAATCAATCCGCCCTCCCACGAAAAAACACTTTTTACACGTCCCCGATTATCCATCAATAATTCACAACGTTGTAATGTCTGGTGATCCATACTGCTCCTCTTTCCTGCGCCGCACTTTACTGATAAAAGGTTTGGTGCAGCGCGGATACAAACCTTTATCGCAAGTTTCTTATGCACAGTCTGCCATAGACCAAGAATTGCCCGACGCAAACTGGCACGGCAGGAAAAACAAAAACATAAATCTGACGAAAAGATATCTTTTACTTTTCAACCGCAAACAGACAGATATCACGATAAAATATCAGAATTCCCGCCTTCGATTATTTTAAATAAAGCTTTATCTAGATCCATTATAATACAATTCTCGGAAAATTGCATTATATTTTAAAAACTTTTTAAAAATAAATAATTTTTCTTTCTTGATTCAGAATATTTATGTGACTTTTCCTCTGCATTGAGTCTGCTTGCTTTTCCTTTGACCGTTCGTGTGCAAAAAAGAGAAGACATGTAAAACATGCCTCCTCTTTTTGTCTTTGATCTTCTTAATAATTTACACTGGATAAGCTTTATTTGCAGTATCCGCCGCAGTTACATCAACCTTCTCCTGCTGCGCCTGACGATACTTGAAAAATTCCATTGCCACCTGCGGGAACAGTGCGTAAGACAATACATCCTCGTCCTGCTGCTTCCATGCTGCAATCTCTTTCTCAAACTCTGCAAGCTGCGGTTTCAACATATCTGCTGGACGGCAGGTGATCGGCTTTGTATCGCCAATACACTTTTTCTGTATTTCTTTATTAAACGGCTTAACTGTCTCTCCAAACTCTCCTGCAAGCACTTTCTTTGATTCTTTTGTCACCATCTTATAGCGCTCGCCCTGCAGTACATTGAGCACAGCCTGAGTTCCGACAATCTGTGAAGACGGTGTGACAAGCGGCGGCTCGCCAAAATCTTTGCGCACTCTTGGAATCTCCTCAAGCACCTGATAATACTTATCCTCTGCATGCGCTTCCTTCAACTGGGACACAAGGTTCGACAACATACCGCCTGGTACCTGATACAAAAGAGTTTTGATATTTACGCCCATTACTTTTGGATTGAGCAGTCCAGTCTTTAACGCTTCCTCCTGCATTGGACGGAAATAATCCGCAATTTCAGCCAGAAGATTCTGGTCAAGCCCAGTATCGTACTCTGTGCCGCGGAATGTCTCTACCATAACCTCAGTTGCAGGCTGACTTGTCCCCATTGCAAACGGCGACATCGCGGTATCGATAATATCTGCGCCCGCCTCAACGGATTTTAAGTAAGTCATCGACGCAACGCCGGAAGTATAGTGGGTATGCATCTCTATCGGAAGCTTTGTACCTGCTTTCAGCGCCTTTACAAGTTTTGTCGCCTCGTAAGGAACAAGCAGACCAGCCATATCCTTAATACAGATCGAATCTGCGCCCATCTCCTCAATCTGCTTTGCCATCTTGGTCCAGTATTCCAATGTATATGCGTCGCCAAGCGTGTAGGAAAGCGCAATCTGCGCATGTCCCTTCTCCTTATTTGCAGCTTTCACCGCGGTCTTTAAGTTCCGAAGATCGTTAAAACAATCAAAAATACGAATAATATCAATGCCATTTGCGATGGACTTTTGTACAAAATATTCTACTACATCATCTGCATAATGATTGTAGCCAAGAATATTCTGACCGCGGAACAACATTTGAAGTTTCGTGTTCTTAAATCCTGCACGCAGCTTGCGGAGCCTTTCCCACGGGTCTTCCTTCAGAAAGCGGAGGGATGCATCAAAGGTTGCACCGCCCCAGCACTCCACGGCATGATAACCTACTTTGTCCATCTTATCGACAATCGGAAGCATCTGCTCTGTTGACATTCTCGTCGCAATCAAAGACTGGTGGGCGTCACGCAGAACTGTCTCCGTAATTTTTAAAGGTTTTTTCACCTGTTCAGCCATTTTAATCTCCATTCTGGAGCGTTTTGGCAGCACAAATTTTAGATCTGTGCAAATCTATGACGCTCCGGCATAAATTTTCCTTATAAATAAAATTATTTAAACTCCAAAAATTGCCATAAACACACCGGCAGCTACTGCTGTACCGATAACGCCGGCAACATTCGGTCCCATCGCGTGCATCAGCAGGAAGTTTGTCGGATCTGCCTCTGAACCTACTTTTTGTGATACGCGCGCTGCCATCGGAACTGCGGACACACCAGCAGAGCCAATCAGAGGATTTACCTTTCCATGCGTCGCTTTGCACATCAATTTTCCAAACATCACACCTGCCGCTGTTCCAAGTGCAAACGCAATCAGACCAAGCGCAACAATCTTTAATGTATCCCATTTTAAGAATGCTTCTGCGCTTGTCGTTGCACCGACGGAAGTTCCAAGCAAAATAACGACAATGTACATCAGAGCGTTTGACGCTGTCTCCGTCAACTGTTTTACAACACCGCTCTCACGGAACAAATTTCCAAGCATCAACATACCGACAAGCGGAGCTGTGGACGGAAGAATAAGTACGACAACGATGGTAACAATAATCGGGAACAGTATTCTTTCAAGCTTGGAAACCGGACGCAGCTGCTCCATCTTAATTTTGCGCTCCTCCTCCGTTGTCAACAGCTTCATAATCGGCGGCTGAATAATTGGGACAAGCGACATATACGAGTACGCCGCGACCGCAATCGGTCCCATGTATTCTGTCTGCCCAAGCTTTCCGGCAAGGAAGATTGAGGTAGGTCCATCCGCACCTCCGATAATGGAGATTGCAGCGGCTGCTTTATCGCCAAATCCCATTAAAATCGCCATTAAATAAGCTCCAAAAATACCAATCTGAGCTGCTGCACCAAGCAGAAAGCTCGCTGGATTGGCAATGAGCGGTCCGAAATCGGTCATTGCTCCAACGCCCATAAAAATCAAGGACGGCAAGATACTCCACTCATCCAGCAGATAAAAATAATGAAGAAGCCCACCCGCATGTTCAATGCCAAATTCATCCACATAAGGCGAAGCCATAATTGCCGGATACATATTTACCAAAAGCATACCAAATGAGATTGGAACCAGCAAAAGCGGCTCGTATCCCTTTTTGATCGCAAGATATAAGAAAACCAGTGCGACAAAGATCATCAGGACATTGCCCCAGTTCAAGGAGGCAAACGCTGTCTGTTTCGCAAGATTTTCCAATGTTTCAGCTACATAACTCATCTAGTTACCTCCACTTAGTTCATCGTTGCGAGTACTTCCCCGGCCTCCACACTTGCACCTACGGAAGCATTAACGCTCGCGATCGTACCATCCTGCGGCGCAACAATCTCATTCTCCATCTTCATAGCCTCAAGCACAAGAACCGCCTCGCCCTTCTTGACAGCCTTTCCAGCTGCTGCTTTGATCGCAAGGATCTTGCCAGGCATCGGAGCTGTAATCTTAACGCTTCCCTGCGCACCAGCTGCCGCTTTCGGAGCCGCCTTTGGTGCTGCTTTCGGTGCTGCTGCAACAGGTGCTCCTTCTGCCGCCTCATCAACCGTTACATCATAGACATTGCCATTCACTGTAATTGTATAATTTTTCATGTTTTCCTCCATTTCGCCGTACAGGCATTTTAATTAAGGGAACTTTGTTCTGCAAAACAACACAATTTTTAATTCCCTCACTTCTTTTCTAATTATCTCTATTTTTATTATTGACTCAGGCATTCTGCCATTTTGCTTTGCCCGCTTTGCGGATGCTTCGAACAACAAGACCCTCAACTGGAATTTCATTGCCCTGAGCTTCCTCATAGGCGTGAATTGCCGCGGTAATAACAGCGACAAGTTCCAGATCATCCGACAGTTCTTCCTGTGGTTCTTCTGCCTCTACCGGTGCTTCCGCCTCCACTTTCTTTGTCGCTTTGCCCTGCTCAAACTTATAGATATATTTAAATAAACTGATAATCTTTGAAATAAGGAGCAGCACAAGGAACACGATAACAATGCCCATCAATGTGTTTAACAGAGCATATCCCATCGTCTCCCCAAAACTTCTTTTTTGTTCCGTCGCAGCCATTGTTGTCAACGGAGCTGCAAGCGCGGTAAAAAATGCGCCGAACGCCAGCCCTGCAATACCTTTGATTTTCTTCATAAACGCGCCACCTCGTTAAACCGTGCCATGTTTTTTGTCCGGCAGGTTCTCTCTCTTTGTGAATAGCATCTCAAAGCCATACAGAAGGTGCTGCCTTAATGTTTCCGGTGCAAGAACAGCGTCAACATACCCCCTCTTTGCCGCCGAAGTCGCACTCTGACAAAGTTCGTCATACTCCGACGCCTTTTCTTTGGAAATCTTTGCAGCGCTGGCGCCCTTTAACTCATCCGCATACATAATCTGCACAGCAAGATTAGAATCCATAGTTCCAATTTTTGCACCCTCAAGCGCATAGACAAGATCCGCGCCGATATGTTTGGAGTTCATTGTAATATACGCACTTCCATAAGCCTTTTCTGTAACAACATTGATCTTTGGCACGGTCGCATTTGCAAATGCGTAAGTCAGTTTTGCAGCAGCAATCGCAATGCTTCCCGCCTCCTGAACCGTCGCCGCATAGCCAGAGACATTGGTGAGGGTTAATACTGGGATATGAAATGCGTCGCAGAATTTAACAAAATGCTCCGCCTTGTAGCAGCCTGCTGTTGTGAGCCTGTCCTCAAACTTAGCGGCGGTTTTTCCCTTTTCATCAAGAATTGCCGTGCGGTTTGCAATCGCTCCAACCGTCATGCCATTCAGCCGGATAAAGCCTGTTACCATTTCCTTTGCATAATCTTTTTTTACTTCAATAAGCAGTCCATTATCGGAAATATCTGCAAGCGCAAACGATGTATCAGTCAATTCTCCTGAAATATTATCAAGCTGACGGTTCAGATCATCCGTATCGGTCTCACCTGTCGCTTCTTCCGTATTGTTGTATGGAAGTACAGCCATCAGCTCACGAATATTTTCATAGAGTGCTTCCTCATCTGAACATACAAAATCTGCAACTCCTTTTGCTGCCATATAACTTGCTGCCGCAGTATCACATTTGTTCACATTGTTCCCATCCAATGTGTTTGGCGCATTGACAAACAACTTTGCATTCTTCTCTTCCATAAATACAAAATCACTGATGGAAGCAAGAACTGCACTTCCGCCGCCGCAGTTTCCAACAATCGCGGTAATCTGCGGAATAATGCCGGACGCCTGCGTCTGCTTTAAGTACACATCACCGAACGCTGCGAGCGCATCGGTAGCTTCCTGCAAACGCAGACCAGCGCAATCTACAAGCCCAATGACCGGCGCACCAACTTTAAGTGCAAAATCATAGAGCCTTGTAATTTTTTTCGCGTGCATTTCGCCCATTGTTCCGTTTAAAACACTGGCATCCTGCGCGTAAACATACACAAGACTGCCGTGAATCAAACCGTATCCGGTGACTACACCATCGGAAGGTGCTTCCTTCCCCTGCAGGTTGAAATCAGTATTTCTCTTTGTGACCAAAGCGCCGATTTCAACAAAACTGTTTGCGTCAAGCAAGGCGGAGATTCTTTCCTTTGCTGACATTTGTGCCGTAGTACTCATTTTCAGCCCTCCATTTTTTATTGTATTGGCTTTCTTCAAGCTTTCAATTTTTTACTTTCTATTGCTTGAAAATAACAGAAAAGCCAAATTTGTTCCAATTATATTATATTCCTTTCATATCAAAATTTCAAGGGAAAACTACGAAAGAACGAAAAAACTATAATAACCAATTTTTGTATTATTAACATTCAAGCTTATTTCTATGAAAGAAAAACTCCGAAATTTCCAAACTTATAAAACAATCAGAAAACTTCGGAGCCTCTATTATATTTATTCTTTTATAAAATTTTTTGAGATGGTCTGTTTATACAAAAATAAAGTTTTACTTTCCATAACGGGAAGCACAATGACATTCTCTATTCTTTTATACGGTCAAATACTCTTGCGATATCAGCCTGACGAAATCCTTTCGCATACAAAGAAGCCATCAGCTTTTGTCTTTCTTTTTCTGAAAAAACGGTTTGGTTTTTGGATTTTTTGGCGATCAGACGACGGAGCGCTGTTATCTCCGCCTCCTCATACTCCTCCCCCATCACTTCAAGCCGCTCCTCGCACACAATCTCAAACGCCTCTTCTATAACCTCGCGGGAAACTCCTTTTTCCGTCAGCTTTACAGTCAGCTGCCGACGGCTTTTTTCCTCCTGCCCAGCTCGAATATAGGAGGCGGCAAGACGCAGGTCATCCACATAATGATAGGAACCTGCATACTCGATTGCTTCTTCTGCCACCTCCTGCGGATAACCGTCCGACGAAAGTTTATCATACAATTCTTTTTTGGTTCGGTCTTTGGCAGTCAAAAGGTTTAAAACTCTCTTTTTCGCTCTTGGCAGCAGTACGTCATGGCAAAATTCCTGATACACTATATCCGCTAACTGTGCGCCTTCCTTCAGCCCTCTTTGTGAAAGTTCTGCGGGATACGCCGCAAACAAAAAGCTGTCGTTGACAAAAACTTTTCGCTTTTGGCTCCCTTTTTCCGACACGACTGCTGTTATCACCTGTTCCATAGCAGGTTACGCCTGCCCTTTCTCTTCAGATCCTTCCGATTCCGCGGCTTCTGCTGTTTTTGCAGCCTTTCCCCGACCTGATTTTGAAGTTTTCTCCACGCCTGATGGCACTTCCGCAGAATCCTCGTCCTTTTTCTCACCGTCTGCGCCGATTCCATACTTTGCGCGCACCTTCTGCTCAATCTCCGCCATAGCTGCTGGATTATCCCTTAAATACTGCTTTGCATTCTCGCGCCCCTGACCGATTTTTGCCTCGTTGTACGCAAACCACGCTCCGCTCTTAATCACAATATTTTCTGCCACTGCCAAATCAAGAATATCACCCTCTTTGGAAATCCCCTGACCGAACATAATATCAAATTCTGCTTCTTTAAATGGCGGGGCTATCTTATTTTTTACAACCTTGACGCGAACACGATTTCCAATATTTTCTCCGCCGTTTTTAATATAGTCGATACGGCGCACATCCAAACGCACGGAAGCGTAAAATTTAAGCGCGCGGCCGCCCGTGGTTGTCTCTGGATTTCCGAACATAATTCCAACTTTCTCACGCAGCTGATTGATAAAAATAACAATGCAATTTGACTTGCTGATAATACCAGTCAGTTTTCTGAGAGCCTGAGACATCAAACGCGCCTGCAATCCGACATGGGAATCTCCCATATCCCCCTCAATCTCCGCCTTTGGCACAAGTGCTGCAACGGAGTCTACTATAATAATATCAACTGCACCGGAACGAACCATCGTCTCCGTAATCTCCAATGCCTGCTCGCCATTGTCCGGCTGGGAGATATACAGCTCGTCAATATCAACCCCGATATTTTTCGCATACACCGGATCAAGAGCATGCTCCGCATCAATAAATCCAGCGATACCGCCCTGCTTTTGAACCTCCGCAACCATATGCAGCGCGACGGTCGTCTTACCGCTCGACTCAGGACCATAGATCTCAACAACGCGTCCCTTTGGCACGCCCCCAAGCCCCAATGCGATATCAAGGCTGATGGAGCCAGTCGGCACGGTCTCAATGTTCATATTGGCGCTGTTATCGCCAAGTTTCATTATAGAACCCTTGCCATACTGCTTCTCAATCTGAGCCAAGGCGGACTCCAACGCTTTCATCTTATCTTCTTTTGCCATATTTATCTTCCTTTCCATTATCCGTGCGGGATATTTTTTGATCTTCGAATTTTCACTTTGATCGAACGTATGTTCTAATATTATATTATCGCATTTTCCCATTATTGTCAATCATTTTTTCCGGTGTTTTTCTCTTTTTGTCATTTGCTGTTTCACTTTACCCAAACCGCGCTGGAGAAGAGAAGCTTAAAGTCAGATTTTTGCATCAGCCATAAATTTTTACGCTAAGAACAAACAGAAACCAAGAACGAAACGTAACTATTATAACAATTTTTCCTTCTTATGTAAAGCGGTACACTATATAGAAGATTGTTCTTATTTTTTGTACAAACTGACTATCTCAAAAATACCAAATACTCTGACAAGCCTTTTCTTTCAATTGAGAGAATAAAAACTTGTTTCCTGGCTATCCTATTACAGAAACTAATATATCAAGCGGCTGCCGCTTCTGCGGCAAAATACGCTTATACCGCTTTCTACAACAGAATGAAAGGAATCAATTATGAACGAAGATGAAATTATTTGTTCTTGTATTGGAACAACCGTCCGCGATATTATGGATGCAGTAAAAAATGGCGCAAAGACAGTAGAAGATATCAGCGCGGTCACTCAGGCCGGCACTGTATGCGGCGCCTGCCTTGGCGAGATTGAAACATTGCTTGAGAAATTAAAGAACAAGTAAATGCGCAAAGCCTCCGTTGATCTGACAGATCAACGGAGGCTCCATCTTTTGTATTTCTAATTTGCCCAATTGCAGATATCTTCTATTCTCTGCAGCTCTTCGGCATCAAAACTTGTATTTTTGATCGCCTTGATATTGTTTAAAATCTGCTCTGGTTTCGATGCTCCTGCAAGCACACTTGTGACAATCCCATCCCGCAAAATCCAAGCAAGTGCCATCTGCGCTAAACTCTGCCCGCGCTCTGCCGCCATTTCTGCAAGCGCACGAATCTTTTTCATTGTTCCTTCCCCAAGCGATGATTCTTTTAAAAATCTGCCGTCCGTCCGAATCCGGCTGTCCTGCGGAATACCATTGAAATAGCGGTCAGTCAGCATCCCCTGCGCCAATGGACTAAATGCAATAATCCCTTTTCCAAGCTCTTTCGACATTTCCTTTAACCCATTTTGCTCAATGGAGCGATTTAAAATGGAATAACAATTCTGATTGATTATAAATGGGCAGCGAAGCTCTTTTAAAATATCAGAAGCTTTTTTTAACGTTGGTCCATCATAATTGGAAAGCCCTACATAAAGCGCCTTTCCGCTTGTCACCGCCTGCGCCAATGCCCCCATCGTCTCCTCAAGCGGCGTATTTGGGTCCATCCGGTGATGATAAAAAATATCGACATAATCCAACTGCAATCGTTTTAAACTTTGATCCAGGCTTGCGAGCAGATATTTTCTGCTTCCCCAGTCTCCGTAAGGTCCCGGCCACATCCCATAGCCTGCTTTTGTACTGACAATAATCTCATCGCGGTAACGTTTTAAGTCCTGTTTTAAGATTCTCCCAAAATTTTCCTCCGCGCTTCCCGCTTCTGGTCCGTAATTGTTTGCCAAATCAAAATGCGTAATCCCATGATCAAACGCCGTAAAACACAGTTGTTTCATGTTTTCTACTGGCATATTGCTTCCAAAATTGTGCCAAAGTCCAAACGATACCATTGGAAGTTTCAGCCCGCTTGTTCCGCAGTGCGGGTATTTCATTGTATCGTAACGATTTTTCAATGCCTCATACATAAAAAAGCCTCCTTGTTCTCAAAATATTTTCCTCTTATAAAATTTCTTTTTCTGGGTTTTTCTTAAAAAATTTTTATATTATGCACCAATCCATATTGTTGATTAAAAATACTTATCCTTTGCTTATTATTCCTTTACAAAGCTTAACACTTAAAGTATACTTGAAGTCAAGAAGTTTTTTCACTTTTTATTTTTTTAAGAAATACAAATTCTACAAGGAGTTATGATTGATGCAGTCAAAAAATACAAAAACTTATACCATCCGCGAAGTTTCTGCTTTGTTCCACCTGCCAGCTTCCACGCTCCGCTACTATGAAGAAACAGGTATCCTGCCGGCAGTTCCGAAAACTTCTGGCAGACGCATCTACAGCCAGCTTCATATGGATCGCCTGTATGCAATAGAATGTTTTAAAAACACTGGAATGAGTATTGCCCGAATCAAAGATTTTTTTACCTATGAGGAAACGATGGAAACAAATATTGACAATATGTTATCGCTTCTATCAAATCAAAAAATAATATTGGAAGAAAAATTATCAAACCTTCAAAATTCCTACAAACATATTCAATGCAAACTGGAATATTACAGTGCAGTCAAAAAAGCAGTTGATGATAAAAGAACAATACCAGACTGGAATGAGTTTTTCTGCAAATAAAATTATAGAAAAGTCAAATCCATTACTTTTCTTTTCCCTGCAATATCGCCCTTACCCGGTGCGTCTCCAGATCCGCATATCTTGTCGGTATTGGAATATGCCCCTCCTTTCCGACAAGTTCCAGCACAAGCGCGGTTGCTGTATCCAGCGAAATCTTATTTCCAACAGATACAAATACCGGGCGGACATAATCCGTTGTCCGAACTGCGCGGCCAAGCACTTCTTTATCCGCTATAATATCTGATATACTTCCCGCTTTGTTTTCCGGCATCTCAAAAAAAGCATTCTCCACTTTATAATAACTTTTCGCCACGCCGACGGTCGGTGTATTCAGATAAAAGGAGGCGTGCGTCGCCAGCCCCATGCGTCTTGGATGAAGAACACCATTTCCGTCGAACAAAAAGATATCAGGATGTACATTAAGTTTTGACACTGCCTGCAGCACAAGCGGAAGTTCTCGAAACGCCAGACATCCAGGAATATAGGGGAATTTGACTTCTCCTTCTGCATACACAGCTTCCACAATCATCTTTGTTTTTCGGTCAATCACGACAATACAACATACTGCCTGCTCTGCGCTGCTCTTCCAGTACGCAAGATCCACTCCCGCTATAAGCTGCAGCTTATCCGGCGAAATAACATCCCTCTGCTCTACCTGTTTCGCCAGATATTCCTGCTGCCGAACACACTCTTCTTTGGAATATTTATCCAATTCATCCGTGCGAAAAATTTCCATACAACTGCCCCGCTAAAGTTTTTTAACTGCCCCAAAAATTATTTTTTAGAAATATGTGTTTTTCGGCTGTGCCAGCTTTGGCTGATATCCTTTCTCCTCAAGCATTTTTACAATGCGCTCTTTATGTTCATGCCCAAATGCTTCCATAGTAATCACAAGTTCCACCGCCGTATTGCGATTAATGCTGACAAACTGGTTATGCTCCAGTTTGATAATATTTCCCTGCTCCGCCGCGATCAAAGTTGAAACATTGGCGAGTTCGCCTGGCTTGTCCGGCATCAGCACAGACACTGTAAAAATTCTGCCCCGCTCAATCAATCCGTGCTGCACAATGGAGGACATTGTAATCACATCCATATTGCCTCCGCTTAAAATCGAGACAACTTTCTTTCCCTTTAAATCAAGATGTTTTAATGCCGCCACAGTTAAAAGCCCGGAATTTTCCACCACCATCTTATGGTTTTCTACCATATCAAGAAAGCTGACAATCAGCTCTTTATCCTCCACCGTAATAATCTCGTCAATATTTTTCTGAATATACGGGAAAATATGTTCGCCCGGAGTTTTTACCGCAGTGCCGTCTGCGACGGTATCCACGCCTGGCAGCGTTACAACATGCCCGGCTTTTAACGACTCCTGCATACAATTCGCTCCCGCTGGCTCCACGCCTATTACATGAATATTTGGATTTAAAAGCTTTGCGAGCGTCGATACGCCGGCGGCCAGCCCTCCTCCCCCAATCGGCACAAGGATAATATCAACCGTAGGCAGCTCCTTAATAATCTCCATTGCAATGCTTCCCTGCCCGGTTGCCACCATTTCATCGTCAAACGGATGAATAAACGTATATCCATTTTCCTCCGCCAATGCAAGCGCACGGGTGTACGCCTCATCGTATACATTCCCGTACAGTACAACTTCTGCCCCATAACTTTTTGTGCGGTTCACTTTGATTAGCGGCGTTGTTGTCGGCATAACAATCACCGCCTTAGCGCCGTACATCTTTGCCGCATAAGCCACACCCTGAGCATGATTTCCCGCCGAGGCAGTAATCAGTCCGCGGTCACGCTCCTCTTTTGTCAGCGTGCTGATCTTATAATATGCGCCTCGCACTTTATATGCCCCGGTAAACTGCATATTTTCCGGCTTTAAATAAATTTTTCCCCCTGTTTTCTCCGAAAAATAATCGCTGTAAATAAGCTTTGTAGAATTTGTCACTCTGACTACCGCATCGCTTGCTTCCTCAAATTTCTCTAATGTCATCATTGTATTTTCCTCACCTTTCCGCCTTTACATCAAACAGCGCGTCCACAAACGCCTCCGGGTCAAAACGCTGCAGATCGTCAATCTTTTCTCCAACCCCAATATATTTTACCGGAATATTTAATTCAGATTGAATTGCAATCGCAATACCACCTTTTGCGGTTCCGTCTAATTTTGTTAAAATAATTCCTGTCAGTTCTGCCACATCATTAAACTGCCTTGCCTGTGCTAATGCATTCTGACCGGTTGTTCCGTCCAAAACAACAAGCGTTTCTCTGTTTGCCTCCGGATACTCTCTGCTGATCACGCGATCAATCTTTCTTAGTTCCTCGACAAGATTTTTTTTATTGTGTAATCTTCCTGCTGTGTCGCAGATTAAAATATCAGCGTTTTTGGATTTTGCCGAATTAACCGCGTCAAAAATAACCGCCGCTGGGTCGGAACCCTCCTTCTGCGCAATAATATCAACCTGCGCCCGGTGCGCCCACTCCATCAGCTGTTCCACCGCAGCAGCCCGAAACGTATCCGCCGCCGCCACAAGCACTTTTTTTCCCTTGTCTTTTAAAAGCCCTGCAAGTTTCCCGACGGATGTTGTTTTTCCAACCCCATTCACTCCAATTACAAGCAGAACCGTCTTTTTTTCTTCAAAATCATAAGCGTCCTCCGGCAGACTCATCTGCTCTTTAATACTGGAAATCAAAAGCTGTCTGCACTGAGCTGGTTCCTTAATTTTATTTTCTTTTACCTTCTCCTTTAGATTGTCGAGGATGGAACTGGTTGCGTTCACACCGATATCTGCCATAATCAAGATTTCCTCCAGCTCCTCATAAAAGTCATCATCAATGCTCCCCGACCCGGAAAAAATCGCTTCGATCCCGGAAACGATACTGTTTCTTGTCTTGGCAAGCCCTTCTGCCAGCCTTCCAAAAAATCCCTTTTTCTCGCCCATACACATACCTCAACTTTCCTTATTTGTTCGTTCCAACATCCATATTCTTTTTTCTTCTGTACAAGTTATGGTCTATCTTTTTATATATATACGTTTTTCACTGCAATATACCGCCAGTTATGATACTGCATCTTCAACCAAGCTGACAGACACCAAAGTAGAAACGCCCTTTTCCTGCATTGTTATCCCGTATAAAATATCCGCTGCTGCCATTGTTCCTCTGCGGTGTGTAATCACGATAAATTGTGTATCTTTTGTCAACTTATGCAGGTATTTTGCATAACGTTTTACATTGGAGTCATCCAGCGCCGCCTCAATCTCGTCAAGCAGACAAAAAGGAGACGGCTTTAAGTTCTGAATCGCAAACAATAAAGAGATCGCTGTCAACGCCTTTTCTCCGCCCGACAGCTGCATCATATTCTGAAGCTTTTTTCCCGGTGGCTGCGCGATAATTCGAATTCCAGCAAGCAGAATATCCTCGTCCTCATTCAGCGCAAGCGCAGCTTTTCCTCCGCCGAACAATTCCTGAAACACACGATTAAATTGCTCTGCAATCTCAGCAAATTTCTCTGTAAATTGTCTGCGCATCTCCGTGTCAAGTTCTGAGATAATTCCCAAAAGTGCCTGTTCGGAATCCCGCAAATCATCCCTTTGTCCAGACAAAAAAATACAGCGTTCTGACACCTGTCTATAATCCTCAATCGCGTTGACATTCACATCGCCCAGTCCTTTGATCTGCCCTTTTAACTCAGAGATTCTCTTTTTGTTCTGCTGCGGATCACAAAATTCTTCCTGCTTCCAACCCGCTGCGGCGGACGGCGTAAGTTCGTACTCCTCCCACAGATATCCAATATGTGCTTCCATCGCGCCTGCAAGCTTTTCCTGCTGACTTGACAGACGAAATACTTCTTTATCAAGCGCGCCGATTCTCGCGGACAATTCCTCTCTTTTCGCAAAAAATCCTTTGTGCAGTTTTGTTTTTTCTTCGCGCTGTCTGGACAATCCCTCAATTTTCTGCGCAAGTTCCTCTGTTCGACCAGCATTTTTTTTGCGCCATTCCCGCTTTTTTGCAAGTTCCTCTTCTTTTTCTTTTCTTGAGTCCTCAAAGCCTTCTGCATCTTTTTTTAACTTTTCTTTTTCTTCCTCGAAACGAACAATCTCCGTATGGACGCGCTGGATATTTTCCAGAATATTTCCGCTGTTTTGTTCTAACCCAGAAAACTTTACCTTCAGCGCAGACAATTCCTCCTGCGCTTCCTGCTCTTTTTTTTGCTCTTCTTTTAAAAGCACACCGCACTCGTCCACCCTCTTTTCCAGACGAAAACGATAAGCTGCATTCTCTTCGCACTGCTTTGACAACTGCCTGATATTTTCCTGCAGCGCGGCGGTCTGTTTTTCCATCGCGCGCAGCTGCTCAGCAAACTCGACATACTGTCTTACAAGTTCCTGACTTTTTTCCACGGCCTGCTCAAGCCCTATTTTTGTTGAATTCAAAACAATGGAACATTCCCTTAATTCCGCTTTTGCTCTCTCGGCCTGCTCGCGCAGTTCATTTCGTCTGGCGCGCTTTTTTTCGCGCAGATCAGAAAAATATTCCATCTGTCCTTTTTCCCGCTCAGCCCGCTCTTCTAATTCCTCCATCTCCCGCCGTCTTGCAAGCAGATTTCCTGAATTTTTGTATGCTCCGCCGGACAGTGAACCGCCGGGATTTAATTGCTCTCCCGCAAGTGTTACAATGCGCAGTGTATAACTGTATTTTCTTGCAATAGCAAGCGCATGGTCTATCACATCCACGACAATCACTCGACCGAGCAAAAACTGCACAAGCGTGCTATACTGCTTATCTGCCGCAACAAGAGACGATGCAAGACCAACAACCCCCTGCTCGCGCAGCACGGCAGAATTATTGTTTTTTATCGGCGTTATGCTTGTCAGAGGTAAAAACGTCGCCCGCCCCGCCTTGTTTTTCTTTAAAAACTCGATCAGGGATTTCGCCGTCTGTTCATCCTCTGTCACAATATTTTGAATGCTTGCGCCAAGCGCTGTCTCAATTGCGATCTCATAGTTTTTCTCAACTTGAACCAAGTCTGCCACAACGCCTTTAATCCCTGGAAATTTCTCTTTCTGCTCCATAATGCGCCGGATGCTGCCGCCGTAACCCTCGTACCGTTCTGCGATATCTTTCAGAGAATCCAGTCTGGAACGATCCGACAAAAACGCCCGCTGTGCGTCCTCAAGTTTTTTTCCTATCTCGTTGATTTCCTGCCCTTCCTGCGCCGCAGCGGTCTCCAAATTTTTAACTTCCTCTTCTTTGTCCTGCGCTGCCTGCAAAGCTTCCTGAAACTTTTTGCGGCAGACTTTTACTACCTCCTCAGCTTCCGCCTCCAAACTTTTATGTCCAATGGCACGTTTGTTCAGCTCCGCCTTCTGGATTGCATTCTGCTCCCGTATTGTCTCATATCGTTCAAGATTTGCCTTATTGTTTGAGTTTTCATTTAACACGCGGAAAATCTCGCTGCTTCCCTCCTCAGCTTCCTGGTTAATCTGCGTTATTTTTTCTCGTATCTGCTGAATTTTTTCTGCCGCTTTTGTCTGTTCATCATCCAGAGCATCAAGGATCTTATCAATTTCTTCCTTTTTTGTAATATACTCATTAAGTTCTTTTTGTTTTATATCTAAATTGTTTTGTACTTGTTTAAGCAACTCCGAAAAGTGCAGGTTATTCTGCAAAAGTGCATCCATCTGTTCAAGCAGAAGCCGGATCTCTCCCTCCGTTTTCTCATACTCTACCTCAAGGCGCGATTTTTCTTCTTTTGCCGCGTCAATTGCGGCGGTGTACTGTTCAAGTTCTTGTTCCATACGCTCGTATTCTGCTTTTGTATTGTCATAAGCGCGCCTTGTATCGTTAAGATCCCCTGAAACAGTTTCTTTTTTTTTCTCCAGCTCCTGTGTTAATACCGTGTTTTTCTCTTGCTCCAAAATAAACTGATTGACTTCCACCTTCTTTAGTTCCTCGCGGCACTTTAAATATTCCTTTGCCACTGCCGCCTGCTTTTCCAGCGGTCCTACCTGCTTTTCTAACTCCGTGATAATATCCTGCACACGAGCTAAATTCGCCTGCTCCTGTGCAAGGTCCTTCTCGGCAACCGCCTTGCGCTTTTTGAATTTCACAATTCCAGCCGCCTCGTCAAACAGTTCTCTTCGCTCTTCTGGTCTGCCTGATACAATCCGGTCAATCTGCCCCTGCCCGATAATCGAATAGCCTTCCTTCCCAATACCGGTGTCCAAGAACAATTCCTGCACATCCCGCAACCGGCATCCTGCCCCGTTCAAAAGATATTCGCTTTCACCAGAACGGTAAACCCGGCGCGCCACTGTCACTTCGTCATAGTCCACTGGAAGCTTATGGTCCGCGTTGTCAAACGTAATTGCAACATAGGCAAATCCCTGCGGCTTACGCATCTCGGTACCTGAAAAAATAACATCCTGCATACTGCTGCCGCGCAGCTGTTTTGCACTCTGCTCTCCAAGCACCCATCGCACCGCATCCGCAACATTGCTTTTTCCACTTCCGTTTGGACCGACAATTGCGGTAATGCCATCTTTAAACTCAAACAAAATCTTGTTGGCAAAAGATTTAAAGCCCTGCACTTCAATTCCCTTTAAGTACATGGTGTACCTCCGCCTGCACGAAGCGCAAGAATTGCGCGGTATGCCGCCTCCTGCTCGGCAGCTTTTTTTGTTCTTCCCACTCCCTTGGTCACCAGACCATTCTCCACAATCGCCTTAACGCAAAATGTTTTATTATGGTCTGGACCGGATTCCGAGACAAGCTCATATACAACTTTGCCCTTTCCTTTTCCCTGGATAATTTCCTGTAAAATAGTCTTACTATCATAAAAGAGCTTCTTATGTTCAATATCATTCAACACATGCATTCGCACAAACTCTTTTGCATTAGTAAAACCACCGTCCAGATA
Source organism: uncultured Lachnospiraceae bacterium (assembly GCA_947086895.1). Lineage (GTDB taxonomy): Bacteria > Bacillota > Clostridia > Lachnospirales > Lachnospiraceae > RGIG4057. The sequence continues at coordinate 22,722 of CAMUAR010000013.1, forward strand.
GATTGCGCCAATCATAGCCTCAAGAGCATCTGATAAAATAGAGTCCCGCTCTGCTCCTCCGGATGCCTGCTCCCCTCTTCCAAGGTAAAGTTCATCTCCTAAACTAAGCTCTCGCGCACAATATGCAAGCGCTGGTTCACAGACAAGGCTCGCGCGGAGTTTTGACATTTCTCCCTCTGTCATATCCGCATTATCGCAAAAAATCACCTCGCTCGAAACAAGTTCCAGCACCGCGTCCCCCAAAAACTCCAACCGCTCATTGTCCGACACCTGACGTATTTTTCTCTCATTGGCATACGAACTATGTGTCAGCGCCTGCAGCAGCAGAGAGCGATCCGAAAAAACATAGCCTAGCCTCTCCTCCAATTTCATAGAATTTTCCATTTCTGCGCCACTTTTCTCCCTGAAACAGTTCGTGTCAAACAGCGCACAGACACAAACCTTTATTTCCCCTTTCCTACAAATACTGCACATAATGCAGTACTAACATAGCATCTTTATTCCCCCAGTATGCTGCGCATACAGCAAAGAAACCGTGTGGGACTCCCGAAGGATTTCCACACGGTTAAAACTTCTTTATCCCTGTCACACTGCATGAAAAACCACCTACAACTGCCTAGGATTCATTCCTGCGTTCTGCAGCCCTAATCTTTGCTGTATCGCATTCTGCCAGAACATTGGCGGTTTTACACAGCCCGATTAGTTTAAAGAACTCTTAATTTTCTCTACAGCATCTCCAACCGTGGCGATCTTCTCTGCTTCCTCATTCGGAATCTCAATATCAAACTCCTCCTCGATACCCATAATAATCTGGAAAATATCCAGGGAATCTGCACCAAGGTCATCCACGAATGTTGTATCAAGTTTGATCTCCTCCTCATTCGCATTCAATACCTCGCAAATAATCTTCTTCAGCTTTTCAAATTCCATGATTGATTGTCCGCCTTTCTTTGATTAAATTCTTTCCTGTACCGCGATATTCGCAGCAATCTTCTCATTGATCCGCTCGTGCTTAAAAGCAATGCACTGGAGAATGGAGTTCTTAATTTCAACTCCCTTTGAACTTCCATGACTTTTTATCACCAGCCCATTTAGCCCTAACATCGGCGCTCCGCCGTACTGTGCTAAGTCAAACCCCCGCATCGCCTTTTTCAACTGCGGCTTTACAAGTGCAGCGCCAAGAGTGCTGAGCGGTGTTGCTGTCATGCTCTGCTTGATCTTTTTGACAAGCGACATAGCAAGACCCTCGTAAAGCTTTAAAATAACATTGCCGACAAACGCTTCTGTAACAATAACGTCCGCTGCCCCATTCGGTATTTCTCTTGACTCAATGCTCCCAATAAAATTGATTTCATTGCAGTTTTTCAACAGTGGGAATGTCTCCTTTACAAGCATGTTGCCTTTCTCTTCCTCCACGCCAATGTTGACAATCGCAACGCGCGGATTCTTAACCCCGACAACATTTTCCATGTAGATCGAACCCATCTTTGCAAACTGCACCAAATGAGAAGCTCTTGCATCCACATTCGCCCCGCAGTCAACAAGAAGCGCAACGCCGTCCATGGTTGGAATCAACGGTGCAAGTGGAGGCCGCTCCACGCCTTTGATCCTCCCAATCACCAGCTGAGCGCCGACAAGCACTGCGCCAGTACTGCCCGCAGATACAAAAGCATCTGCCGTGCCGCTTTTGACAAGGCTCATCGCCACAACGATGGAAGAATCTTTTTTTCTGCGAATCGCTAAGACTGGTGCCTCGTCGTTTGTGATCACCTCGCCCGCATTCACAATATGCAGCCTGTCCTGCGGGTATTGGTACTGCTCAAGCTCCTTTTCCAAAAGCTCCTGCCGTCCTACAAGGAACACCTCAACCTCAGGACGCTCAAGCAATGCATCGATAGTTCCTTTTACAATTTCACCCGGCGAATTGTCTCCGCCCATGGCATCCACTGCAACCTTCACACTTTCCTGCATCTTACACCCCCGCATTATGCTGTTCCTCGCTATCACTATACTAGAACATTATTAAAAAATCAACACTTAATTTGTAAAAATTTCAATGCTTACTTCTTCTGATAAAAGAACGATTGGAACGTGTCATATCCCAACTTCTCCGGCTGGATAATCTGCTCTGTGCTTCCGACAAACAAAAAGCACTTTTGTTTCAGCGAAGCGTTAAACTTCCGGTAGATCTCCTCTTTTGCTTCCTCCGTAAAATAGATCAGCACATTACGGCACACAATCAAATCGCACTGTGCAGGGTATGTATCCTCCAGCAGATTGTGTTTCTTAAATTCCACGCACTTTTTAATCTCATCGCTAATCTTGTAGTTTGTATCATTTATCTTTGTAAAATATTTTTTCAAAAACTCGTCTGGAAGCCCTTTTAAGCTCTTGACATTGTAGAGTCCCATCCGCGCTTTGTCAAGTACCTGCATATCAATATCCGTGGCAATAATTTTAATTCTGTTCAGCGGCATAAATTTAGACAGCAGCATAACGAGCGAGTATGGCTCGTCGCCGGTCGAGCAAGCGGCACTCCATATTTTCAGCGTTCCGCTCTTCGACAACAGTTCAGGCAGTATCTTTTTTTCCAGCGTAACCCACTGTTCTGGATTTCGATAAAATTCCGACACATTGATCGTCAAATAATTGACGAACTCGTCAAACATCGCTTTGTTTTTTTTCAGTTCGTCCACGTACTGATGATAAGTCGTAAAACGGTGCTTCGCAATCAACGAATCAATTCTCCGCTTCATCTGGCGCTCCTTGTACGCATTCAAGTCAATCTTTGTCAACCGGAATACATCTGTTTTAAATACTTCATAACTGTCTGTCATGCATTTTTCCCCCATATTTATTTTTCTACAACTGTCTAGTTTTTCTTGCATACAAAAATCCCGGAAACATCCTGTCCCGGGATTCCCGGAAACTCACTACGCCGGTATCCCGGGAAACTAGCTGTCTCCGGGTCTTGTAATTACAGCATTCCTGCCGCGGCCAAAAGGTCTCTCGGCAAATTATTCCTCCGTTGACCCTTCTGAACCGGTGTCTGAGGATGCAAGAAGAGCCTTGATGCTCAAGCTGATCTTTTTGTCCTCACTGTTGAAATCAACAATCTTCGCTGTGATCTCCTGACCGATCTTCAATACGTCAGACGGTTTCTCCACATGCTCTCTCGCAATCTGCGAAACATGCAAAAGCGCATCAACACCCGGCTCAAGCTCAACAAACGCACCAAAATCTGTCATGCGCGCAACCTTGCCGGTCACCTCTGTGCCAACTGCAAATTTAACATCTGCATCCTTCCAAGGATTTAACTCCGGGAACTTCATGCTCAGCGCAATCTTCTCGCCCTGAATATCCTTGATAAACGCCTTGACAACATCTCCTGGCTTAAATACCTTCTTTGGATTTTCAACTCTGCCCCACGACATCTCAGAAATATGAAGCAGTCCGTCAGCACCTCCAAGATCGATAAATACGCCGAAATCTGTAACATTTTTCACCGTGCCCTCAATCACGTCTCCTACATGGATCCTCGCGAACAGAGCCTCAGCCATCTCTTTTTTCCTCGCTACAATAAGCTGTTTTCTGTCACCGATAATCCTGCGTCTCTTCGGATTGAACTCGCTGATCACAAATTCAATCTCCTGATCCTTGTACTTCTCAAGATCTCTCTCATACATATCGGACACAAGACTCGCAGGAATAAACACTCTGGACTCCTCCACAACAACACTAAGACCGCCGCCAAGCACCGCAGCAACCTTCGCCTTAAGCACTTCCTTGTTGTTGAAGGCTTCCTCAAGACGCTTGTTGCCTCTCTCTGCGATCAGCTTCTTGTAGGTTAAAAGAACCTGTCCCTCACCGTCATTCACCTTCAGTACTTTCGCACTCATTGTCTCGCCCTCTTTTACAAGCGTCCTTAAATCGACGTTCGGCGTATTTGTATATTCATTGCGCGTAATAATACCGTCAGCCTTATAACCGATGTTCAGGACAATCTCGTCCTCCTTTACGCCGATCACTGTGCCTTCAACTACCTCTCCGTTGTGTATAGTTTTTAATGACTCCTCCAGTAATTGTTCGAAATTCTCCTCTGACATGCTCCTTTGAACCTCCTTGATTATATTGTTTGGGGTGGATGCCCCTGCTGTAATACCTACGCTACGAAAAGACTTCATCTTATTGAAATCCAGGTCACCAAGTGTCTGTATATAGTAAGTGTTCTCACATTCCCTTTTTGAAATCTCGAAAAGCTTCCTTGTATTTGAGCTTGACCTTCCTCCGATCACAATCATGGCATCCGACTGCCGGGCGAGCACTTTTGTTTCCGCCTGACGCTCTTCCGTCGCGTTGCATATCGTATTTACAACAAGTATATCATACCTCTTTTTATCAATAATTTCAACTAAATCTTGAAATTTCTTGTAATTAAATGTCGTCTGCGCCACAATACACAGCTTTTCACCTTCTGGCAGTTTCAGATTTTCTGCCTCCTCGCGGCTTTCTAATGTTATCACCGGCGTTTTGCTCCATCCGATAATCCCCTGAACCTCCGGGTGTGTCTTATCCCCGATCACCAGAATCTTAAAACCCTCTTCACTTTTTTCTCTGACAATTTGGTGTATTTTTTTTACAAATGGACAAGTCGCATCAAAAATCTCAAATTTCGGTTTCCCGTCCGCATCCTGAAAGCTTTCCAAAAGACGCTGTTCTGATTCGGGAATCCCGTGCGCTCGGATAATAATTTTGCCGCCAGCAAAATTCTGTGCTGCAGCAGCATGGTCAATCACCTGTACTCCCTGCTGTTTCAGCTTCTCTACAACCTGCTCGTTATGCATAATGGGTCCAAGCGTATACACATTTTTGCGGGGTTCTTCTTCCGCCTGACGATAGACCAGATCCACGGCCCTTTGAACGCCAAAACAAAACCCCGCGGATTTTGCCACAGTCACCTTCATGGTTTTTGCCCTGCAATTCCCATTGCTCTAAACAATCTTACTACTTCGTTTTTTGCCTGCTCGATGGAAAGCTTAGAACTGTCCAGCAAAACGGCATCCTTCGCCTGTTTTAAAGGTGACACTTCACGCTCCATATCCTGTCTGTCACGCTCGATAATCTCATCCCTTATCTTCTCTAAAACACAGTTCTCGCCGCGCGCTAAAAGTTCTTTGTATCTGCGCTCTGCGCGGACACTGGCATCCGCTGTCAGATAAATTTTTAAATCCGCCTCCGGCAGCACTGCTGTTCCGATATCCCTGCCATCCATAATAACGCTTGTCTCTTCGGCAAGCTTTCTTTGCAGCGAGAGCAGCTTTTTTCTAACTTCGGCGACTGGGCTTGTGGCGGACGCCATCTTTCCGACTTCCTCGGAGCGAATCAGCCCATTGACATTCTCGCCGTTCAGCATCACAACCTGCTCATTTTCTTCATACTGGATTGTAACCTCAACGTTTTTCAACGCTTGTTTTAGCCCTTCGATATCGCCCGCACCGATTTTCTCCCTGATAAAAAAGAGCGCAAGCGCGCGGTACATCGCACCGGTATCGACATATACAAAGCCAAGTTCTTTCGCCGCAAGCTTTGCTATCGTGCTTTTTCCCGCACCGGCAGGCCCATCGATCGCAATTTGGTAGTTTGCCATTTTTTCCTCTCATTCCGCCGCGCAAACGGCATTTTAATTCAAAATCTTATCTCCTCCATCGTTTTTTTCCCCGCGCAAAATGCCATTTGCAGCAAGATGCCCGCTCGACCACGCAATCTGCAGATTAAAACCGCCTGTCAGAGCGTCCACATCAAGCACTTCACCTGCAAAGTAAAGCCCTGGTACCAATTTTGATTCCATGGTCGAAGGATTTACTTCCTTTACCGCAATTCCTCCTTTTGTCACCACTGCTTCCTCATAACCGCCCAGTGATTCTACTGGCATGGAAACATCTTTCAGCAACGCTGCCAGGTGTTTTCTCTCCTCGCGCGAAATAAGATTGACCTGCTTGTCCGGCGAAATCCCACTCAAACTAATTATAACCGGAATCAATTTCTGTGGCAAGAGATGTTCCAATGCATTTTTATATCGTTTGTTTCTTATCTCGTCAAAATCACGCAGAATCCGCGCGTCTAATTGTTCCTTTGACAAAGCAGGCTTTAAATCGATATGAATGGATACCGCACAGGAAGCAAGTTCTTTTGCAATGTAACTGCTTGCGCTCAAAGCAAGGGGACCGCTTATTCCCCGCGAAGTAAACACAAGCTCGCCAAAATTTTCGTAGAGCGCTCTGCCCAATACCGGCGTTTTCTGCTTTTTTTTCTGTTTTGAAGTCCCGTCAATTTCCTTCTCGCAAACGATTTGATCAACCACGGCGCGAAGTTTTATATTTTTTAATGAAAGTCCTTCAAGCTGTGCTGGGTATGGCGAATCAAGCCGGATGCTGACAAGCGACGGAAAAAGAGAAGTCACAGTATGCCCAAACTGTCTTGCAAAAAGATATCCGTCTCCCGTGGAACCAGTCGTCGGATACGACAGCCCTCCGGTCGCCAGAATAACCGCATCTGCATCCGCAGAACCACCGGAAATACGCACACCGGAAATACAGCCCTCTTTTGTGACAAGCTCAAGAACCTTTGTATTTAATTGTACCTTTACTTGCTGGCGTTTTAGTTCGCGCTCCAACGCGCTTATAACATCAGAAGAACGGTCCGAGGCTGGAAATACCCGCTGTCCCCGTTCCACTTTGAGCTTTAGACCAATAGATTCAAAGAAAGTGATCGTATCTTCGTTCGTGAAACTATGGAATGCACTGTACAAAAACCTTGGGTTTGTCACAACACTGCCGAACAATTCCTCCAGTCCGCATGCGTTCGTCAGGTTGCACCTGCCTTTTCCCGTGATATACAGTTTCTTGCCAAGCTTTTCATTTTTTTCAAACAATGTGACGGAATGCCCATTTCTCGCACAAATCACTGCCGCCATCATCCCGGCGGCTCCGCCGCCAACAACTACTACTCTACTCATAACAACAATAACTGCCTTTTAATTTAGTTTCCAAGATATACATAGTCTATATCATAACTGCGGTTCTCCGACTGGTAAGCCTTGCCCTCCACACGGTAGACAACACTTGTGTAATCGGAAAAATTTTCGAGGATGCTCTGCGCGATCGCGTCGAGAACCTCTTCTTCCAAATCAGCCCCAATACCGCAAACTGGTGCCAAATCATACATAAAACTTATAATAACTGTGCTGCCATCCGACGTGACGGAATCAATTCCAACGGTAACATTTGATTCTTCCATCGTGCCTGCAACATAGCGGACAAGCGAATCTATGGTCATCTTTGTACCTTCCGGTAGCACAGCTGTCACTTCCTCACTTTTTAAGTCGTCCGACAAGGTATAGTACGTGATCCGCTCCACCTGCGATAGAGCATTGGATACTTGTGGGGTAGCGCTGCCCGTCACTTTTGGTATCATTGTGACAGGAAGCGGTGTAAGCTCCATACGATCTGGCTCATCCTTCCCGCATGCGGCAAGCAAACACACTGCCATAAACAGTGCAGGTACTCTTTTTGCTCTTCTCATCAATGTGCCACATCCTTTCTGAAAATAGCCCCCGCCTGAATACCACGCCAAAGTAAACTTATCCTCAGAATTCAGCATACCATTAAAGTATGTCATTTTTATGTTAAAACTATTGCATTTCTTCCCCAGGCTTTTTTACTTTGTTCCCTCAGTAATAACCCTGCGGTTTTTATAAATATAATCGGCCAGGGACACTACCGTCAAAAGAGCTGCCACGTACATTAAAATCTTTTCTGATGTATTAAAAAATACCCCGTCCAAGTCAGCGATAAAAAACACGCACATCACCATCTGCACAGCGGTTTTTGCCTTCCCCCAATAATTTGCTGCAATCACAATATGGTTTCCCGCAGCCACAAGCCGAAAACCGCTGATGGTAAACTCCCTTGCAATAATCAGGATTACAACCCACGCCGGCATTGTCCCCGCCTCGACAAAGCAAATCAGCGCAGAGCAGACAAGCAGCTTATCCGCCAGCGGATCCATAAACTTTCCAAAATCCGTGACAAGGTTGTTCTTGCGCGCAAGATACCCGTCAAGAAAATCTGAGACGGAGGCGATAACAAACACAGCCGCGGCGATATATTTGCCGTTCGGAATACCAGGAACCAACATAAACACAAGGAAAACAGGGATCATGCCGACCCGAAATACAGTAATTTTGTTTGGTAGATTCATAACCATCCTCCATTCGTTCGCTTATCGCGATCCGCTACAATTTTCCCGACCAGATCATACCCCTTTGCACCCGTAATCTCAACCTGCACAAAATCTCCTGATATATGCTCTCCTTCGCTGTACACAAACACATACCCGTCTACTTTCGGCGCGTCCATATAGGAACGCCCGATGTAAACCTCCTCATCCACAAGCTTTCCCTCGATCATCACAGAAAGCTTTCTTCCTATCATCGCCTTTGCATTCTCAAATGCAACCTGCTGCTGAATCTCCATCAGCTCTTTCTGTCTTTCCAATTTAACCTTTTTCTTGATTTGATCCTTGCGCCTGCCTGCCGGTGTCCCCTCTTCTTTCGAGTATGTAAACACCCCAAGACGATCAAATCTTATCTGCCGGACAAACTCTTTTAAGTTTTCGTGATCTTCCTGCGTCTCCCCTGGAAACCCTGTAATCAGCGTAGTCCGAAGCACAATATCTGGAATTTCCCGCCGCAGTTTTGCAATAAGCTCTGTCAGCTGCTTATAATTTGTTCTGCGCCCCATCTCCATAAGTATCTTATCCGAGGCATGCTGAATCGGCATATCCAGATAATGACACAACTTTGGCTCTTCCTTTATCGCCCGGATCATATCGTCCGTAATCTCCTCGGGATAGCAGTAAAGCAGCCTGATCCAGCGAATACCATCGATTGCAGAAAGCTTTTTTACCAGTTCCGGCAGCTTTTTCTCCCCGTACAAATCAACGCCGTAAAGCGTTGTCTCCTGAGCTACAAGCACAAGCTCCTTAGCGCCGCCTGCTGCCAAAAACTCTGCTTCCTTTATCAGCCGCTCCATCGGCACGCTTCGATACTTTCCCCGTATTTTAGGAATTACGCAGTATGTGCAGCATTTATCACATCCCTCCGCAATTTTTAAATAGGAAGTATACGTGCCTGTTGTGTGTACGCGGTTTGTATCCACAAGCGGAAGTCTGTCAAGATCTGGAAACACATCCATCGCTTTTTTCTCAAGCACATCCGCCACAACATCCGCTATGGCATCAATTCCTGCCGTGCCAACCAAAACGTCAACTTCCGGCATTTCTCTTCTGATTTCCTCGCGGTATCTTTGGGCAAGGCATCCTGTGACGACAAGGGCTTTTAACCTGCCTGTTTTCTTGTACTGGGCCAACTCCAAAATCGTATTGATACTCTCCTGCTTTGCATCGTGAATAAAGCAGCAGGTATTGACGATAATGACATCCGCCTCCGCTTCCTCGTCCGTCAAAATATAGCCGCGGGCGCTGAGCAGTCCGAGCATTACCTCGCTGTCCACCAGATTCTTATCACATCCAAGCGAAACAAAACAAACATTCATAAATCTCTCCCATACCAACTGCTTCTGAATTTTTTCTTCTTTCGTCGCTTTTATAATAAAGCTTTACTTTTGTTCTGCCGATCTCAGACAATTTGACATCAGCATTGCGATTGTCATTGGTCCTACGCCGCCCGGCACCGGAGTAATCGCGGATGCTCTCGGAAAAACCGAATCAAAATCGACATCGCCGCACAGCTTGTTCTGTGCATTTCGGTGAATGCCGACATCAATTACAACAGCTCCTTCTTTTACATAATCTGCTGTGATAAATTTCGGCTTTCCAACCGCCACAACAAGAATATCTGCTCTTTTGGTAACTTCGGTCAGATTCTTTGTGCGGGAATGACAGATTGTCACAGTTCCGTTTTCCTGAAGCAGCAGAGCTGCCATCGGTTTTCCCACAATATTGCTGCGCCCGACAACAACGCACTCTCTGCCGCAGATCTCAATTCCAGAGCGTTTTAACAACTCAATAATTCCTGCCGGAGTACACGGCACAAAGCCGGACTCACCCACAAAAAGACGCCCTGCATTCTGTATATGAAATCCATCTACATCCTTATCCGGCGATATCGCCTGAATTACCTTATCTTCGCTGATATGGCTCGGCAGCGGCAGCTGCACAAGAATCCCGTCCACATCCTTTCTCTCGTTAAGTTCCCGAACCAGTGATAAAAGCTCCTCCTGCGGCGTATTTTCCGGCAGCTCATAAGACAGAGAGCAAAACCCGACATACTCGCACGCTTTCTTTTTATTGCCGACATACACGCTGGAAGCCGGATCGTTTCCGACTTGAATTACAGCGAGCGTCACTGTTTTATTTTTGGCGGCAAGCACCGCCATCTTCTGCTTTACTTCCTCCTTGATTTCTGCTGAAATTTTCTTGCCGTCAATAATCGCTGCCATAGCTCTCCTCCCTTATAAGTATCAAAATCAAAACATCGGTGCAAATAATTTTAAGATTGCCTGCAGCACCACCTTTTGAAATACAGGCTTTAACATATCTCTTGTCACAGGAATACACTTCTCAAATGTCTCCAGAGCGTCTTTTTTTACTTCCATAACAGAGCTTGTCTTATATAAGTACACCCCGCATTCAAAGTGCAGGTAAAGACTGCGGTAATCCAGATTGATCGTTCCAACCGTCGCTGTGGTATCGTCGCTGACAAAACATTTTGCATGGATAAATCCCGGTTTAAACTCATACATTTTAACCCCGCCGTCCATCAGCTGTTCATAATAACTCTGCGTAAGCATAAACGCATATTTTTTATCTGGGATATGCGGGGTGACAATTCTTACATCCACGCCCCTTTTCGCCGCCAGGCAAAGCGCAGTTACAATCTCATTATCGATAATAAGATACGGCGTGAAAATATATACGTACTCTTTTGCATTGTTGATAATATTCAGATATACATTTTCCCCTACATTCTCAAAATCAAGCGGGCTGTCGCCATAGGGCTGCACATAGCCATCGTCCCCGCACTCACCCGCCGGGTAGACATACGGACGAAACTGTTCAAAATCATTGTCCGTAGGAGAAAGCGCATTCCATACCTGCAAAAACATCACGGTAAGGTTCCACACTGCATCGCCCTTAAGCATAATACCGGTATCTTTCCAGTAGCCAAACCGCTCCTTCTCATTGATATATTCGTCCGCCAGATTAATCCCGCCTGTAAAACCAGTATTTCCGTCAATCACAAGAATTTTTCGGTGATCGCGGTTGTTCATCACAACGGAGACAAACGGGACAAACGGATTGAACGCCTCACATTTAATTCCAAAACTGCGGATGGTTTCATAATACTGAAACGGGAGCAGGCGAAGACATCCGACATCATCGTAGAGCAGTCTTACATCAACCCCTTCTGCTGCCTTTTCTTTCAGTATCTCCAGAATTGTATTCCACATTCTCCCATCAGCGATAATGAAATATTCCATAAAGATAAAACGTTTCGCCTTTTTCAATTCCTCGATAATATACGGGAAATTCTCCTCTCCGCTCCTAAAATACGTCGTGCTTGTATTGCGCCACATCGGCGCATCCGCAAAATTTTTCATGTAGACTGCCTGCCCGTAAGCCGACACATCTTCCTCTTTCAGCTTGTCCAAAATAGCCTCATCCTGAACAATATAAGGTTTCAGCTTTTCTCCCGACTCATTTAGCTTTGTGCGCAGTTTCCTTGAAGGGCTTCTCGTTCCAAACAATAAAAATGCCAAACCGCCAAACACTGGAAAAATCAAGATCGGCACAGCCCATGCAAGTTTATAGGCAGGATTTTGCCGGCTGTTGATCACGACAAACAACGCGATAATACTTAAAATATTTAAAACAATGCTGATTGTTCTGGATGTACTGGAAAGCATTAAAACGGACAAGGCAAGCCAAGTCACCTGCAGCACGATCAACAGCCCGACAATCAAAATCCTATACACTGTCATTTTTTTACTTTGCATGCTTTTGTATCCTTTCATTGAAACGATTATCCTGCTACAAGGCTGCTCTTTCCTCTTTTCTCTGCAACCATTATTGATTATATACAACTTTTCCCGCTGGTTCAATATATCAAAAATAAATTTTGTATAAAAACGCTGCAAACCTTCTATGGTCTGCAGCGTCCTTCCGGTTAATTGCGGTAATAATTAATCAAGCAGCCCTTTAAGATAATCTCCCTCTCGTCGTCCGTCATCTCGCCAAGTTTCAGCGTAAACGAAGGAACACCATCTTTGATAAGGTATGCGGTAATTTCTCTGCGCTTTTCCTGTACCGCTGTGCGAATCTCAGGAATAAACAGATAATCCCCATTTTCAAACGGCAAATCACTTTTATCAAGCAAAAATGGGAGCATCCCCCAGTTAATCAAATTGGAACGATAGCGCTTTGTCGCGTACTCGGATGCGATATTTGCCAGACCGCCAAGCACCTTTTGACAGCTTGCTGCCTGCTCTCTGGCAGAACCATCCCCCGGTTTTACCGCATAGATCACGCTTCCAATCTCCGTCTCTTTGGCATCAAACGACGAAAAAATATCGCGTATCTTCTGAAATACAGCATCGAGTTCTGGAACAGCTTCCACCATAGCACTCTCGCCATTTTCTCTTGCCTTCTCTGCAAGCTGCACTTTTTTTGCGCGCTCAACATACTGCGGATCTTTTCTGGAAAGCGTAAATTCTGCAAGCCCTAAAGGATTGGAGCGGTATGAGGAAGTTTCTCCCGACGGAATCAGCTCGTCTGTCGTTGTCACTGGATCATGAATCACAGAGACAACCTTTAGCAGCAAATCTTTTGTCAGTTCGCTCATTTTCGGCCAGTCTTTAATGCCGGGACCAAACTTCACCTCGGCGGATGGATCTGCCTTTCCAACACCGTCAAACACACGATTCTTATATATTTTTTCATCAAAGAAATACTTTGGCTTTGTAAAATTCACATCTGTATGTTCCGCGGAGGTCAGACATCCTTTGTTCGCCGCTGTAGCTGCAATCGAGCGCGCATCCATCAGAGCCACCGATGCAATCTGTCCGTTTGTAATCTTCGAGCCTTCGCGGTTTGGAAAATTTCTTGTGGAATGGCGAATGCTCAATCCTTTGTTCGCCGGGACATCTCCTGCCCCAAAGCAAGGCCCGCAGAACGCTGTGCGCAAAGTTGCGCCGGTCTCCATCAGCTTTGCGGCTGTGCCGTTTTTTACAAGCTCCATAAAAATCGGCTGACTTGCAGGGTAAACGCTTAAGGAAAATTCGTCCGCACCGATCGTATGCCCGGAAAGAATATCCGCCGCATCGCAGATATTTTCAAAGCCGCCTCCTGCGCAGCCTGCAATCACACCCTGCTCAACATAAAGTTTGTTGTTTTTTACTTTATCTCTCAAGCAGAATTCTACTTTACTGTTATCCAAGCTAACTGCCGCCTTTTTTTCTACCTCAGCTAAAATATCAAGAAGATTTGCGTTCAATTCATCAATTGTATAAGTGTTGCTTGGATGAAACGGCATTGCAATCATCGGCTTAATCTGTGCCAAATCAACATAGATCATACCGTCATAGTACGCCACACTTCCCGGCGCAAGCTTTTTATAATCGCTTTTTCTGCCATGGATCTGATAGAATTCCTCCACTGCATCATCCGTCTCCCAAATAGAAGAAAGACATGTTGTCTCTGTTGTCATAACATCAATGCCGATTCGGTAATCCACACTTAAATTTGCTATGCCGTCGCCGATAAACTCCATTACTTTGTTATTTACATAGCCATTTGCAAACACCTGCCCGATAATTGCAAGCGCGATATCCTGCGGGCCGACAAACGGCGCTGGTTTTCCGGTTAAGTAAACTCCGACAATCTTCGGCATATTGATATCGTAAGTCTTTTCCAAAAGCTGTTTTACAAGCTCAGGACCGCCCTCCCCAATCGCCATTGTGCCAAGCGCCCCATACCTTGTATGGGAATCCGATCCTAAGATCATACTTCCGCCGACTGCAAGCATTTCGCGCGCAAATTGATGGATCACAGCTTGGTGCGGCGGCACATAAATACCGCCATAGCGTTTTGCACATGACAATCCAAACACATGATCGTCCTCATTGATTGTACCGCCGACTGCGCAGAGACTGTTATGGCAGTTTGTCAGCACATAAGGAACAGGAAACTCTGTAAGTCCGCTTGCCCTCGCCGTCTGAATAATACCGACGAACGTGATATCGTGGGAAGTTAGTTTATCAAAACGAATTTTCAGCTTGTCCATACGATCAGACAAATTATGAGCCTTTAAAATATTATAAGCGATTGTCTGTCTGGCTGCTTCTTCCTGCGTCGTTTCTTTTCCAAATCTTGCGGCAAGCTTTTTTCCTGCTTCTGCCCCGTCCTCAACAATCTCTCTGCCATCCAGCACATAAACACCATTCTCAAATAACTTCATAATCAATTTCCATTTCTGCGTTACTCTTCTTGTATAAGCAATTTTGTGTCAAGCAACGCACAGACACAAAATTAAAGTCCCCCTGTTTGTTTCATTCAAGTTCAAACAACTCCTGAACTTCGTCGCAGTCCGTAAACTTTGTTGACTGAAAAAGCCCATCTCCGGCTTTAATCTTCATTAAAATATTATCATCCGTCTCAGAATCCATAAATTCAATTTTGATTTTTCCGGTAAATGTTCTTGTAAAATACCCCGCATAGGTTTGAACTTCCTCCCTGCCTGCAAATTTCACGCGAATCATTAAAAATGAACCATATGGGTTCAGTCCTGGCTGCGCTGTGTATTTTCCTGTATACTTTTCACCTGCCGCAACGGACACCGCTGCATCCCGTGGAAGGATGTCGTAATCCTCCTCCTCCGTATCTTCAAAATACAGGCTGATAGACTCGATATCAACAGCAGAATTATTTTTTATCACAAGTTTTTCGGTGTTTATTGCCTCAATGGTCATCACAGCAATGACCAGAACAAAAACGACCACCGTTCCAGAAATCAGTTTTACTGGAATTTTCCTCTTATTCTGCTGTCTTTGTACTGTCTTACCCATATCCTCCTCCTATCTGTGTGATGCGGTATCAAAACACTATTTTCCAAAATAAATGATATTTTCTATTGTAATCAATCTTCGGTCATTTCGCAAGGAAAATTTGTACCTTGTCAAAATTTCAGAGAATTTCTTGTTTTTTTGTTTTTTTTCAGCCGATTGGTATGGAATATCCGATTAAATTTTACTCGACCAACAGATAAATCATGGTCAGAACAAGCCCAAGCCCACATAACATCAATCCGTAAGACACACTTTTTGTAACGAGCTTCGCTGTACGTGTAGTCTCTCTTCTTCCAACAGCAAACATACGCACAAACGATTTTTCAATTGGTCTTTTTCTGCGAACAGTCAAATTCAGTGCCAAAACAAAGGTATCCATCATCCGTCCAGCAGCGTAAGTGAATCTTCCTCCGATATAAATATGTTCCCTCGTCTGCTTTTCCGCAAACAAAGTTCTATATAAAATCCAAGAAATTCCTGATACCAACTTATCTGCCAAACGAAAAACCACTGCAAGCAAAAACGGAAGAAACCGCACAAAAAAAGGCCGGTAAATAACTTCTTCCAGGTCAAACCATGCCGGAAGCCGATTGATGTACAAGATATCTTCGCCTTCCTTTTTTCGCAGCAGAGGACGAACGAACGCAAAATACAAAATAATCCCGGTTCCAATGGAAATTGCTGCTCCTGCCAAATTGCCCAATGAAAAATAGCGGATACTTTCTTCTGTCTCTATACTGCCTCCATAAAAAAAGCTTGCCGCGTGTTCTGCGACCGGCTGCATAAATTGTTTTGGAAACATTCCCATAATGAGAAAAAGTGCCGCCGGAATTCCAAGCAAACATTTTACTGGTACTGCAAGATCGCTTTCCTTCACGTTTTTTCCTGATTTTGGCACTTTATCGAAAAACAGCACGGTAAAAATCTTTAGCATATAAGCAACCGTCATACCGCCGGAAAACAAAAACAGCACTTCCGCAGCTTTTAACAGCATTCTCTCATCTCCGAAATATCTTGCGCCAGTCTCCACAAGCGCCTCGTGAAGCAGCGTTTTGCTGATATAGCCGGAAAATGGCGGCATACCGCTAAGCGCAAGCATCGCAGAAACAAACGCCGCAAAAAAGAATGGCTTTCCTCTTCCAAATCCGCGAATACTTGTCAAGTCCAATCGATGAAGATTCATAAATACAACGCCTGCAAGTATAAACAGTACAAGCTTGATCATCGAGTGATTTACGGCATGTAAAAATGCTCCGCTTACCGCCAGACCATCTTCTCCTTCCAGTCCCATCAGAGCAAGCCCAACAAGGATAAATCCCACTTGGGAGACCGACGAACATGCAAGCGTCCGCTTTAAGTCGATCGAAAATACTGCAAGAACCGCGCCGGTAACCATCGTCGCTGTTCCAAGTACAAGCACAAGCCACCCAAAGGAAGCTTCCTTGTACAAGACGCTGCCGGAAAGCAAAATTATCCCAAATATTCCCGCTTTTGTAAGCACGCCGGAAAGCAGCGCGGACGCTGGCGCCGGTGCTACAGGATGCGCTTTTGGCAGCCATATATGCAGCGGAAACATCCCCGCCTTTGCGCCAAAGCCAAACAGCATCATACAGCCCGCCGCAAATAATCCCTCCCGATTCTCCACTGCGCTGCACGCAGCTTTGAGCTTGTCAAATTCCAATGTCCCTGCAAGATAATAAAGCAGAAACATCCCTGCAAGCATCACCATACCGCCAAGTACGGATACCGCAAGATAAGTGCTCGCTGCTCGAATCGCTTCTCTTGTCTCCTCCTGCACCACCCATACATAAGAAGAAAACGACATCAACTCAAAAAATAAAAATGTTGTAAAAAAATCTGCTGAGAGAAACACTCCTGCCGTTGCTCCAAGGGTCAGCATTGTAAAGCATTAATACCGCCGCACATTTTCATGATGCCGCATATAGCCCACAGAAAATACACAAGCCGCCATCCACATAAAACTGAGAATCAAAAGGTATACCGCCCGAAAGCCGTCCATTGCAAAGGAAAGTCCAAATCCACCAAATTCCTCAACACGATACCAAAAGCCACCGGAAAATGAGGATATAAAAAGACAGGCAACAAGTATAAATTCCATTGCTGCAGCAGTAATCAGCACTCTTCCCGCCCACTTTAACGCTTCTTTTCCAGCAAAAAGATACGGCACAAACGCCGCGCATACAGGCAGGAGAATCAACACGATCAACCAAGCATTTTCTTCCATCAATAAAGCCCTCCTAACCTATATAAGCCCGTTTGAAACTTTTGTCAAAAATTCTGCAACCGGCTTTGCAAAAACTCCGAATATCACAGCCATTATCGTAAAAAACAAAATTGGCAGCCGCATCCGCCACCCTGGGTCTGACGCTTGAAAAAAAGTTTCTTTTTCCTCCGCGTCTTTTGTTGGAAATACCGCTCGCAAAAGAAAGCTAAACAGGTAAGCCGCCGTTAAAAATGCTGAAATAATCAAGGTAAACATCCCCGCAAGCGGAAGATTTTTTGACGCCGATACCGCGGCAGTGCCAAGATTCCACTTGCTCACAAAACCGGACAATGGCGGAACTCCAATCAGCGCAAGACTGGAAATAAAAAAGCAAGTTACGACAAACGGCATTCTTTTTCCAATCCCCTCCATACTGTTGATATATTCCAGACCAGAGCGATGTAAAATTGCGCCGACACAGCAAAAAAGAGAAATTTTGATAAATGCATGCATAATAAGATGCGTCATGCCTCCTGCCATCCCGACAGGCGTCATCAGCGCCGCGCCAAAAACAATGTAGGACAAATTGCTGATCGTCGAATAGGCGAGCCTTCGTTTTAGGTGTGGTTCCTTTACTGCCCGAACAGAACCGTATAAAATCGTCACCATTGCAAGGATAAGTATAATATCCTGCGCATAAGTTCCTGCAAGCAGGTTTGTTCCATAACTGTAATACGTAATTCGAATAATTGCAAATGCTCCCGCCTTGACCACTGCCACTGCATGCAGCAGCGCAGTAACCGGGGTCGGCGCGACCGCCACCCTTGGAAGCCACGCATGAAACGGAAAAATTGCCGCTTTCACACCGAAACCTAACACCGCAAGAACATAAACTCCACGCAGCAAGTTTTCTTTTCCTGCAATGCTGTTTGCATCAAACACGCCGCCATAAGCAAAATCCATCGTCGTCCCAAGCTTATATACAAAAATAAACCCGATAAATGCAAATGCAGCTCCCCCGATGGAAAAAAGCATATACCGCTGTCCTGCCTGCACTGCTTTTTTATCCATGCCATGCATAACAAGCGGCATTGTGACAAGCGTAAGCATCTCATAGAACATATACATGGTCATTAGGTTTCCAGCAAACGCAATCCCAAGCGTCACGCCAAAGGTCGCTGTGTAGAAACTAAAAAATGCCGTGTCTCTCTCCTCGTGTTCCATATACTCAAACGCATATAGTGTTGCAAACGGCCAAAGTACTGCAACCACCGCCGAAAATACAATGCCAAGACCATCAATATGAAGCATCACAGCAAGTTCGCCTGCAAGGTTAAGTACTAAAAAATCTTCGCTTGGACGATGAAACATCATCCATACAGCAAATGCAGAGGTCAGAATTGTAACGATCTCAACATAGATATTTCTGGCGCGCCGGTTCCTAAAGTGCAAAAGCGGCAGCAGCGCTCCCATAATCACAGGAAACGCAATCGGCAATAAAATAATATACTTTGACATGATAAGCCTCCTCGATTATACGATCGAACTGCAAATTGCCTCCAAAAAACGCAAAAGTCTGCCTGGGAACATACCAAAACCAACCGCCAGCACGCTGAGAACTGTTATTGGAACAAGCATTTTCCAAGATGCCTCGCATTTCTTTCGCTCTTCTTTTCCCCCTGGAAAAAAGCCGGAAAATGCAGCTGGAAATAAGTAAGCGGCTGTAAAAACTGCGCTGGCAATCAAAGCCGCCGGTCCTGCGTAATGTATCCACGAAATCCCTGAGGAAAGCGCGCCCTGCGCAAGATACCACTTACTTAAAAACGCCGAGGTTGGCGGAATGCCGACCAGCGTAAAAGAAGCAAGCAGATACATCCACATTGTCACCGGCATCTGCTTTCCGATTCCGCGCATCTCGTCCGCCCGTGTTTTTCCTGTTTTATGCACAATTGCACCAGCGGATAAAAAAAGCGCATTTTTTGCAAAGGAATGAGCGACAATATGAAAAAGCGCACCGAGAAGCTCTGTTTTTCCCATTAAAAAGATGCCAAAAAGTATATAAGAAACCTGGCTGATTGTTGAATAGGCAAGCCTTCTTTTCAACATTTGTTCTCTTGATGCAATTACAGACCCCATCATAATCGTGCCGAGTGCAAGTGCGCAAAGTGTATACTGTACCCATGTTCCTGAAAGAAAATTTGCTCCCACGATATAATAAATAATTCGAATAATCACAAGAACGCCCATTTTTGTTACATTGCCGGAAAGAAGCGCCGACGCTGGGGCTGGTGCGATCGGATGTGCCGAGGGAAGCCAGCTGTGCAGCGGAAACAGCCCCGCTTTGCTGCCAAATCCGACAACGGCAAGAAAACATCCCAAAAAAGCAAGTTCCTGCTGCTGTTTGGAGAGAATGAAATCCGTTCCTCCTGCTTGAAACTCCATGCCAAACCCGCTTCCCGACAACAGCAAAAATCCAGCAAGTCCAAGAAACGATCCGCCAAGGGAGTAAAGCAAAAATTGATATCCTGTGCGAACTGCCATTTTGGTCTGCTCATAAATAATAAATGGTAAAACGGAGAGCGTCATCAGTTCATAAAACAGGTACATTGTTATAAAATTACCGGAAAAACAAAGCGCTGTAATCGCCCCGATCGAAATAAGAAAAAACGCCTGATAGCTCTTTGCATCCTTGTTTTCCATATATTCTGAAGTGTAGACTGCCGAGAGAAGCCACATAATTGCCGAGAGAACTCCAAACAGCATGGACAGCCTGTCCGGGCGCAAAAGAAGCACTGCGCGCCCCGTCATAAAAAACATTCCAAATTCATACCCGCCGCTTCCCACAATAAGGACTAGAATAAGCTCCACTGCCGATATAACAGCGACATACAAAAATCTAGCTTGTTTTTTCGGCAGCAGTTTTTTCCAAAAAAGCAGTACTCCCGCAAATACTGGGAACAAAATCGGCAAAAGCAATATGATATCCTGATTCATTTTCCTTCCCCTTTTTATGCGTATTGCAAAACGGTATCATTTCCTAAAGGTCAGGAGAATGTACCAAGCCCCGTCTGAATTGCGCCTTCAATCAGATTTGACCAAGTTCCAAGAAATATGTTCAGCAATATAAAGCACAAAAGCGCAATTTCCATTGTTTTTGGAGCACGGTAAGTTGACTGATCAAAATCTGTATATTTGTGCGGGGTATAAATGATAATGACTGCGCGGATAAAATAAACTGCATTTAAAATTGTACTGATCGCCAATGCAACCATCGCAACTTCCATTTTTATATCGGATGCTGTAAGCGCCGCTTCAGCAAAATATACTTTCGATGTAAATCCAGCAAGCAATGGGATTCCGACCATAGAAAATGCGCCGACCAAAAACGCGATCCCAGCGAGACGATTTCGGTAACCAGCACCTTTTAACCCGGAAAACTCTTTGCTGTCGCCCGACACATCCGACAGTCCCTTCGCCGCGATAAAAAGCATTGATTTGGAGGCGGCATGAGACATAATATGAAAGATCGCCGCAACTGTCCCCATCGACACAGACAACCCGATTCCCATATAAATATATCCAATCTGCGCCACGGAGGAAAATGCGATCAACCTGCGCATATCCGTCTGGTAGATTGCCATAACAGAACCTGCAATCATACCTGCAACTCCAAAGAAAAACAAAATATTTGTCACTTTATGATCCAGAATAAATTCAAATCCGAAAACGCGGTAAAAAACTTTAAACAGCAGGAAAATATATCCTTTTGAAACAAGGCTCGACAAGATGCCAGAGGAAGAAGGCGTAGAATAGCTGTACGCATCCGGCAGCCAGGAGTGAAATGGAAACAGCGCGCTTTTGATCGCCAGACCTACGCTTATCAGCCCCATCGCCACCGTGAGCGGCAGCTGATAATTTCCAGTTCTTGAGAGTACTTCAACTCTTCTGTGAATGTCCACCATCAAAAGATGGCCTGTTACATCATACAAAATCGCAATGCCAATCAGCAAAAGACCAGATCCCACCAAGCTCATAATCATATATTTTGCCGCTGCCACAAGCGTATGCCCATTACTTCTGCTCATAATCAGCGCTCCAGCCGCAATTGTGTTGATCTCCACAAAAACATAAGCAGTAAACAAGTCATTTGTGTAGATCAGCGCAAGCAGAGAGGCAAGCATCAGATCAATCATTGTAAAATACAGATTGCTTTTTGCATCTTCGATATCAAGGGCAATATAATGTTCTCCGCCAAGCACGGATAAAAACATAATGGCGCAGAAAAATACTGCAATCACTGCCTCCAGCATTCCGACCCGAATCTCATTTCCCCACGGCGCCGGAAAATGCCCCATCATATAAGTATACTGCCCTTCTTTCGCCACAAAAGCAAGAACGGCAATGTTCATAAAGAAAACCGCCCCAATCAGAAAAAGGCTTAAGCGTTTTGCCTGTTTTGCCCCAAAAACAGAAGAAACAACACCGCACATCAAACACATAACAATATTAAATAACGGAAAATTACGTACTATGTCCATACTATTATCATTCCTTGAACTTTTCTCTTTTTACAAGCATTGTGATTCGGTCGATATCAAGTGTGTGATATCTGCGGTACAGCCGGATGGTAAGCGCGAGCATCACCGCTGTCACACTCACGGATACAACAATTCCAGTAAGCACCAGCCCGGAGGGAACGGGATTGATATAGTCTTCCACCAGCCTGGATGCATCCGGTCCATCCGGCACTGGCGCCACCCGTCCGGCAATATAACCTTTCGCCGCTAAAAACAGATAGACAGCAGTATCCATAATATTAAATCCGATAATCTTTTTTATCATATTTCGGTGAAGCAGAAGCGCCGTAAAACCGATGCCGAACAAAATCACCGCAACCGCCTCATAGTAATTGTTCCATAAGTTTCCCATTACATCCTCCAACCACAAAACCGAACCTACATCAGACCCTATTCTTTCTTTTATCAAAAATTTCAATCCTATATCAATACAGATAAAGAATTTGAAGGTATTTTTCTTTTATTCCCAAAATTTTCAGATTCCGCCCTTTCGAAAGATTGCATAAAATGTGTACATTGTACATGCCACAACACAGCCGACGCAGATATTAAGCGGCAGAATCAATCCGCTGCTAAGAATATCTCCTGCCCTTCCAAGTGGAATTCCACTGTCCAAATGATTTGCTCCACAGTAAAAGGAATAACATTTTGCAACAGAGTAAAACAGCAAAGAACACAATGTAACAACAGAAAATGTCCGGTAGGTAAAAAATTGCTCTGCTTTCTCAAAGCCAAACGCATTTAAATACAAAATCAATCCTGCGCCGACAATCGCGCCGCCCGAAAATCCCCCTCCCGGTGAAATATGTCCGTTTAAAATCACGTAAATACCAAAAATAATAATACATGGCACAAGGAAAAATGCCGCTTTCTGGAGAATCTTATCATTTTTCGGCTCAAATTTCCGGTCGTCCTCCTCAGCCGCAAGCTTTGCCTGCGTCGGCTTTCCGTCCTTTCCGTGATCAATGCGCAATAAAATCAGAACTGTACACGCCGCGATAAATAAAACATGTGACTCTCCAAGCGTGTCGAACGCGCGGTAATCCAGTATCATACCAGTTACAATATTGACTGCTCCCGTTTCTTCCTGCCCCTTTTCGATATAGCGGTCAACTACCTCGCTGCTGTTTGCCGGAGTGTCAGCAGAGCCAAATTCAGGAAGTCTTGATACTGTCACAAGCAGTACAGTGATAATAGAAATGCAAATCAAAGCGGAAATCAAGTGATAAAAACGCCGAAACAGTTTCACTCCCTTTGTGTCCGGCCAATAATCATACTGATTTAACGCGCGGCTGTACTCTCTTTCTGCCTGTTCTTTCCAATATTTCTGGTAGCTCGCACGCCATTTTTTCTTATTTAAGAAAAACTCATTTCTCTCCTCCTCAAGCTGTTCCATCCGCTCCCCGATCGCTCTCGCTGCATCCTTGCGCTTCTGCCAATCCTCCGGCAGCTCTTCCCCGTTGACAAAACGCAGAAATCTGCGCCATTTTGTCATTTCATAATCCGGTCTGATCTTACTCATCTTTCCTCTCATTCCGCCGCACAAATTTTTTAGCAGCTAATCAAGATTCGTTCTACTGACAGATTCCTCTTCGGATACCGTGATGCTCTCGCCGTCCAAAAACGCCTCCTCATCCTCCTGGTACACGCCTCTTTTCTGATCCATTGCATGAATTTTTTTCAGCGTCACAAAAAATAAAACGCTTGTGACTCCAGCGCCAACCGCCGCCTCCGTAATCGCAAGATCCGGGGATTCCAACAACATCCAAATAATGCTCATAACAAGACTGTACGACATAAAAATGGCGATGGATGCCAGCAAATTTTTGCTGACACAGGTTGCCAGCGCGCAGACAATCAAAAAAATAAGCAGAATCGCTTTAAAAATCGACATCGTCCGCCACCTCGCATTCTTTTTTTACCTGTTGTTTATTTGTTGTAATCTCCAGACGTGCAAGCAGATGTGATGCCACAGGACTCGCCATCCAAAAAAAACAAATTAAAACAAACATTTTTAAAGAAGTAAAATTCCAGCCGTTTAAAATAATCAATCCAAACAGCACAAATAAAATACCGAGCGTATCGTTGAGCGCAGCGGCATGCATTCGGTTCAGCACAAACTTAAATTTATAATTTCCAATCACAGCGATGCAAGCGACCACAAGCCCAGCCAAGATAAAAACTGCGCCGACAATAAACCGAAATATCTCCATCTATTTTCCCCCACATTCCGCCATACAGCGATTTTTGATTTCAACACAATTATCTTACTCTTTTTTGATTGCGGCAAGTTCTTCCTGCTCTTCCCGCGATAAATTTTTTTCTTCCTTTTCGCGATGCACACCCATATAGATCTTTACCAGCACAACAACCGCCAAAAAACTGATCATCGCATAAATCATCGCAACGTCAACAAGAAATCCCTCCTGCATCTTTACAGCCAATATAACAATAATCATCATTGTCATTGTGCCAATCATATTTACAGCGACAATGCGGTCTGCAATCCGCGGTCCAATAATCGAACGAATCAGACAGAAAAAACAGCATAACCCAAGCACCACAATAACCGCGGTTAAAAATACATCATATAGTTTTTCCATCTTTCTTTTCTTCCTTTCCGCTCTCAAACCTCTCAAGCCTTTTAACAAATGTACAGTCTGAGATTCCTTCTCCTAACTCCTTGTCCAGACAGTGGATCAGATACTTGTCCCCCTCAAGCGAGACTGTGATTGTCCCCGGAGTTAATGTGATCGAATTTGCAAGCACTACCCGCTTTGTATCCCCCTCTAGTTTTGTTTGAAACTGAAGAAGTTTCGGTTCAATAATATATTTCGGTGATACTATAAGTTTTATCACGCAAAAATTTGCTTTTATAATCTCGCACAATAAAAGTGCAATGTACGCGATGCCGCCGAATATATTTTGATAAACGTTTCGCTCCTTTTTTATACTGTAATCCATATGTCTGCACAAAAATAAAAATACAAGCGCGGAAACAGCAATGCCAAACAGTACAATCTCCACTGTGACCCTGCCATTGAAAGCAACCCATAAAGCAAACATCAGCAATAACATAAATTTATCAACTCCCTTATTTTTCTTTCTATAATTATCACTGAGCGATTCTTGATTTAATTTTTTGTATTAACACAAATTTCTAATTCTTAATTTTATACCTATAAAATATCATAAGCTTGTCTGTAATCAAACTAACTTATTATAAGCCTGTCGTTTTTTAATGTCAACCACCGGTTTTGTCAGGCAGAAAAACTACTTAGAATTTTATCTTTTTTCCCTTTCATGGCGAATAAAACCAACACAAAATGAGCATTCTTTTTTTAGCAAACTGATTACCAACAACATACGAGGTGGGTATCTATGGCAATGTACAAAGTTGAAATCTGCGGCGTAAACACTTCCAAACTGCCGCTTATCGATAACGAAGAAAAGGAAGCTCTATTCAAAAAAATCAAGGAAGGAGATCCAAGCGCAAGAAATCTTTATATCGAAGGCAATCTTCGGCTTGTCTTAAGTATTATCCAGCGTTTTTCTGGAAGTAATGAAAATGTGGACGACTTGTTTCAGATTGGCTGCATTGGACTGATGAAAGCGATCGACAATTTTGACACTTCCCAGGGAGTACGTTTTTCTACTTATGCGGTTCCGATGATTATCGGTGAGATTCGGCGGTATCTGCGCGACAACAATGCCATCCGCGTCTCCCGCTCTCTGCGCGACAACGCCTACAAAGTAATCTACACAAGAGAAGCGTTTATCCGCGACAACAACCGCGAGCCAACCATGGAAGAACTATCCAGCGCTTCTGGACTGTCAAAAGAAGAGATTGTCGGCTCAATGGATGCGATTCAGACACCCGTCTCCTTATATGAACCTGTTTATTCCGAGGGCGGAGACGCGCTTTACATTATGGATCAAGTCAGCGATAAAAAGAACCGGGAAGAAAATTGGATTGAAGAAATTTCTTTGCGGGAAGCGATGAAACGGCTGCCCGAACGTGAGAACAATATTATTCAGCTGCGCTACTTTCAGGGAAAAACCCAGATGGAAGTCGCAGAGGAAATCAATATATCTCAGGCCCAAGTCAGCCGTCTCGAAAAAAATGCCCTAAAAAATATGAAAAATTATCTTAGCGCGCGCTAACGATCCCATTTTTCACAGAGCGCGTTGATCTGGTCCGCAAACCGCGCGAGATCTTTGTTCGCGCCGTGTTCGTTGTGCCGAATTACCGCAATCAGGCGCTGACCAGCAGCGAGCAATCTGGCAAAAACACCAGAAACTTGCTGTCTTGCGGCCTTTTCTACGCGCTTCATACTGCCTTCGGACAGCAGCGCACCATCTTTTAAACTGTATACCGAACCTGTGTACGGTGCAACTGCATTCATACAAAGATCATTCCGCAGGCAGGCGGCAAAACTCTCTGTCACCGAATCTTCACCATGTACGACAAACACTTTCTGCGGTTTCTTTGCAAATGCTTTTATATATCGCAAAAGACCGTCCTTGTCCGCATGACCGCTGATTCCGATAAATTTTTGTATTTGAGCTTTCACCTCGATCGTCTCGCCAAACAGTCTTACTTCTTTTGCACCCTCATAGATTGCCCTGCCAAGCGTTCCGTTCGCCTGATAGCCGACAAAGAGAATTGTGGATTCTGGTCTCCATAAATTATGTTTTAAATGATGCTTAATTCGCCCCGCCTCGCACATTCCAGACGCCGACAAAATTACCTTTGGTTTTGGGTCAAAGTTAATCGCTTTTGATTCTTCCGCGGACACGGCTATTTTAAGCCCTGGAAAATGAATTGGGTTGACGCCCTGGCGCACAAGCGCCATCGCTTCTTCATCAAAGCATTCTTCAACATTTCGGTGGAATATATTTGTCGCCTCAACTGCAAGAGGGCTGTCCACATACACCTCAAAATTCTCAAATCCTGGAATAAGGTTTTCCTGCTTTACCTGGCGTATAAAATAGAGCATCTCCTGTGTTCTTCCAACTGCAAACGACGGAATTACCACATTCCCGCCGCGCTCAAACGTCTCTCTGATAATTTTGGCGAGCGCAGCGATATTATCTGCATTTCCCTGATGCAGACGGTCGCCGTAAGTTGATTCGATAATCAAAAAATCTGCTTCTTCAATATAGCTTGGATCTTTGATAATCGGCTGATTTAAATTTCCAACATCGCCCGAAAATACGATTTTTCGCTCCTCTTCCTCTTCTTTAATCCAGATTTCAATACTCGCTGAACCAAGCAAATGCCCGACATCCGTAAAACGAATTTTTACGCCATCGCATACATCAATCACTTTATTGTACGGGCAAGGCACAAACTGATACATAACCCCGACAGCATCCTTTAGCTCGTACAGCGGTACATACTCCTCCTTGCCTGCGCGCTTGCCTTTTCGGTTGCGCCACTCCGCCTCAAACATCTGTATATGCGCACTGTCGCGCAGCATAATTCCACACAGGTCTGTTGTCGCAGTTGTGGCGAACACACCGCCGCGGAAACCGTGAGCATACAAATATGGTATCAATCCAGAATGGTCAATATGCGCGTGGGATAAAAACACAAAATCAATTTCTGCCGGTGTGACAGGAATCTCAGCATTCTCATAAATATCAGCCCCCTGCTCCATACCACAGTCGAGTAAAATCGTCTTTCCACAAGCTGTAATGCAATGGCAGCTCCCAGTAACTTCATGATCCGCACCAATAAACGTCAGCTTCATAACCTTCCCCCTTTCTGTCTTGCACTTTATCTAGTTTCCCAAAAAATCTTGCACTCTACCGCATACGCCCTGACTTTTCTCTGTCGAGTCCAAGCTGTCCCCGCACGACCTCACTGTCCACAGTAACTCTTCCTCTGCCATGCTCCTTCGAATAGTACATCGCCCAATCCGCATGTTCCAAAAGCACGGAAGCACTCTCGCAGCACTGCGGATACCCTGTCACACCGACACTGACATCAACCGATACAAGCATCCCATTGTACTCAAGTCTCATCCCATGAATGTTGCTGCGCAGTTCATCGACAACTTTACAGCATTCTTCCACACTTTTTTTTGGAAATACAAGGACAAACTCCTCGCCTCCGTACCTTGCGGCAAAACCATTGTACTTTTTTGCCGCATCCTTTGCAAAACCAGCGATTGTCTTAATTACAAGATCTCCAAACAAATGCCCGTAAGTATCATTTACCCGCTTAAAATGATCGATGTCAAACAGCGCGACCGACAGGGAGGTTTTTTGTTCTTTTGCTTCCCGGATAAACTGTTCAATCTCCGTATTTAGATGACCTCTGTTATATATTCCTGTCAGACCGTCGCAGATCGCCATACGCTGCATTTTTGCATACAGCGCGGCATTTTCCAGCACAATCATAAACTGCGTCATAATACTGTCAAAAAATGCTCCGTTATCTCGAAAAAAGCCAAATTGAGCATGTACTGCCAAAAGCCCGCCAATCACCGAATTATCCCGTACCATCGGAAATATAAGCAGCGATCCAAAACTATGCCCATCCAAAAACTTGTACTCTCCCACACTTACATGGTTATCGATATACCCTTTTCGATACCCCAGATACTCCTCTATATCGCCGTCTAAAATATGGCTTTTTACGATTTCTTGTGTCTTTGCCGAAAAAACAGAATCCATCATACAGATTGTCTCTTCGTTTGAAGCCGCATCACGATATAAAAAAATGGCACAGCAATCCAGTCCAAGCTCGCCTTTTAGCGATTTTGTCACAATAGAAAGCAGCTTCTCCACCTCGATCACCGATGTGATAGCCTTTAATATTTCATTTTGCAAAGCCATCTCCCGATTTGCAAAATGAATGCGGTCATAAGCTGCCTCCAGCTTAATCTTTTGTATACTAAGTTCTGCGTTCGCTTTTTTTACTTTCTCCTGTTGTTTTCTCAGCTCCTCATTGGTCTCTCTTGTATTATTCGCCAGCCTTTTCTGTTCCAGCAGCCTTTGTTTGCTCTTGTTTATTTCATCAAATGCAATATTGCTTAAAATAGCACAAATTCCCCCAACACATGCCAAAATTCCTGCGCGGCCAAATGCCAGGTGTGTGTCTGCGCTGATCAACATATCAATCACCAGCACAGCAGCGGCTGGAATAATACCTAGAATCAGCGCGACTGTCCGCGCATAAATATCGCCGTGACCAAACCAAAATACAAGTTCAAGCAGCAGCAACAGCAATACCGCACTGTTCAGTGTGAACGCAACAGGGTAATTTTCTAAATTAAAAGGAAATGCATACAGAATCAACTGTGCAATGCGCATCCAAATCCACAGCCGTTTCTCCTCGCAGACCAGCGGAAGCGCAAGCAGCATATCAGCCACAAACATAACTGTCGAAAAGACAATCCAAGGAACAATTCCAATTGCTCCCTGCTCAATATAACAAAAAATATGAAACACCAACAAGGCCAGACTGAGAAAGCGATTGGCCCGCGAACTCATCTTCTGTATGTCCGAAATCCAATTGCCTCCCATCCTTTTACCCTTCCAGTTGTAAAAATCATAAACTGCTCAAATCTTCTTATGCTTTCCAGTATATTTCAGCAAAATCACCTCTTGCAATCGGCGTAGAAAAATCCGCTTCATTGCCATTTACTTTTAAAACAACCCAGCTTCCTTTCGCCGTTTTAACATCAAAATCATAAAAATCAAGAATATCAACAAAGATATATTTTTTCTTTCCTGACAGAGTAACCGGAGTCCCGTTTACTTTGATGCGGATAGAATCACTTGGTGACAATGGTTTTTCTTGTTCTAAAGTTTTCTCCTGCTGTTCTGATGGTTTCTTCTGCTGTACAGATTCTTTTTGTTCCGGCACTTTCTCCTGCTGCTCTGATATTTTATCCTGCTGCACAGATTCTTTTTGTTCCGGTACTTTCCCCTGCTGCTCTGATATTTTATCCTGCTGTACAGATTCTTTTTGTTCCGGCACTTTCCCCTGCTGTTCTGATATTTTATCCTGCTGCACAGATTCTTCTTGTTTTATTACATGATCTGACATCTGTTCCAACGGTTGTTCTGATTTTTTCTGCGCCTGTACTGTCTGTTCTTTCTGCCGCCATAACTGCTCGTCCTCTTCATCGTCCTCCGGCAAGTTTTCCCATGAATCTGCTTCCTCGTAAACGGTATCTTCTGCCAAAAGAGTACTGATTTTAGGCTCACTTTCAAAATCATAATCAACACGGAACTTCTCGTAGACTTTCTCATCCTCATTCGCTGGCATACGATTGACAAAAATGCCCTCTTTGTATGTAACATCCATAAAATTAAGCAACTGCCGAAGTGTGTAATAATCTAAAATTTCCAGCCTGTCCTGTTCTTGAATATCATAATATTCGGACACAAGCTCATCATTCGCCCGAATAAACTTTGGACATACCACAAGTTTTCCATTTACAGTAAACTCAATTGTACTGCGGTACTCTGCAAGTTCCCCCACTCTCCGCGCTGCAGGATTTCCTGCTGTGGACGCTGTAATCTCTATTGTATCGTTCGCCCCGATCGCCGAATTTACACTGGCAGGTTTCCCATTCAGCAAAATTTTTGCCGGCTCACCTTCCTCGCCGCGCACCAGTCTTTTTTTGCCGTTCACATAGAACTCTAACGCTTTCCCGCGCTTTGGAAACATCCCATCATTCGGAAAACCAATCGCCAACGCCGCATCTACAATTGTCAAATGATTATTGTCGTACAGTTTCACCCTATCCCCATTTACCTGAACAAAAATAAAATTATTTTTTTGTTCATAGTAGTTCAGACAGATTCCGATCGGCGTAACCAACAGAGGATCTTTCTTTGTCTCTGTCAGAAATGTAACTGCCCCAAGCACTTCCTCACCGCGCAGCGCAACTCTCTCTTTCGGCAGACCAAGATGCGCAGCCAGCGCGCCTATAAAACTTGGAAGTTTTCCGCCTCCTCCAACAACAAACACTGCGCTAACCGACTTTCCGCCGTTTAACTCCTTGATTCGATCTGCAATCAGCTTTGTGATCTCCTCCACCTTCTCCTGTGTTTCATCAAGAATCGCCTGCGGCGTCGTTGTGGTCGGAAGTCCAATAATATCATTGTACTGGATAACTTCTCCCTGCCCAGAAGCCGCAATCTTAATCTCTTCCGCCGTGGCAAAATCCACCAGATGCCCCTGCACAATAATATTGGTGATTGCATCTCCCGCCGCAGGTATCATACCGTAGGCGACGATTGTTCCATCTTTTGTAATGCAAATATCCGATGTACCCGCGCCGACATCGACAAGCGCAATATTGAGAAGACGAAATTTCTCCGGTATCGCTACATTGATCGCCGCAATCGGTTCGAGCGTTAAATTATCAACCTCAAGCCCCGCTTTTGCCACGGCCGCATACAGCCCGTCAATCACTTCCTCCGGCAAAAATGTGGCAAGAACCTCCGCCGCAATTTTATTGCCTTTGTGTCCTTCCAGATTAATCATCATCAATCCGTTTAAATAATAGTGTACTACCGTATATCCGACACAATAGAAATTGATATTTTCCTCCCGCGTCTCCTGGCGGAGAATCTCATAAGCCTTCTGAATACCGATCATTTCAAGCGCATGTATCGTATCATTTGTGATTACCTCATCCGTAAACTCCTCGTCGCCAAGACTTTCATCAACGCGCACGGTCACTGTTTTTAATACGCGCCCTGCCGCCGCAATACACACCCTTGAAAGTTTTCTATCGATCTGCCGCTCCAGATCCCTCTTTACCTGCGCAATCGTCTCTGCCACCTTCTGGATATCATGGATCTGCCCATCCAGCATCGCTCGTGTCTCATGGTAGCGGACACTCTGCGCCACTACAATAAAATTGTCGACATTCTGTTTATAGCCGACCGTGCCAACGATGCTCCTCGTTCCGATATCAAGACCAAATACGAGCTGGTCGGGAATTTTCCTTCCTTCCATTATTGTACCTCCAGAAACAGGGAATTTTTTATGTCCCTTACATTTTATCACAATTAGCCAAAGAATTCTACTATTTTCAAACTGTTCTCAAAATTTTCCCAAACTTCCAATCCTTCTGCCGCTTTTTTTCTGACTTTTGACAGCGAATCTTTCACCCGTCATTTTCCTTCTGCCGCCCTTTTTTCTAGCTTTGGGCAGCGGATTTCTTTCCAATGATCTTTATTCTGCTGCCGCTTTGCCGCAGATCTTTTTCAGCTGTTTTAGAATATTGTCCTGCGTAATGCCATCCTGATTGTCAATTACCGCCGTCGCAATGTTTCGAAATTCTTCCTCCGTTTTTTGCCTGGCAAATAATTCTGTAATTTTTTGGTCAGAATATCCTCTGCTTTTTTTCAGGCGCTCGCGTCTTTGTTCGTCCGGAGCATACACATACCATACCTGGTCGCAGAAACTATGATATCTCCCCTCGATCAACAGCGCTGTCTCAATCAATAAATAATCGTGCCATCCAGCCCCCCGCTCCTTCTGAACTTCCGCGAGCACATACTCTGTCACAGGAGGATGCGTCAGCATATTCAGCCGTTCCAGCTTCTTTGCATCAGAAAAAACAAGTGCCGCCAGTTTCTTTCGGTCAATCGTTCCTCCTTCTTTTAAAATGCTCTCTCCAAACTCACAAACTACGTTCTGGTACACAATCCCGCCTGGTTCCATCTGCATTCTTGACACCTCGTCCGTCAGAATGCTCCGACAGTTAAAATGCTGTTCCATCAACTGGATAATTGTAGATTTCCCGCAGCCAACGCCTCCTGTCAATCCGATCACCCAAGTCATAACCGCCCCCTTTAATGCGCCTCAAGCCAGTTGCTGCCTGCTCCTGCGGACACAGTAAGAGGCACGTGAAGCTCTGCGGCATGTGACATTTCTTCAATCAAAATTTCTTTTACCTGTTCTAACTCACTTTCTTTTACTTCCACCAAAAGCTCATCGTGAATTTGAAGCAAAAGCCTCGACTGAAACCCGCCTTCCACAAGTTTTCGATCCACGCGCAGCATCGCAAATTTCATAATGTCCGCCGCAGTCCCCTGGATCGGCGCGTTCATCGCAATCCGCTCCTCCTCCGCCTGCTTTTTGCTATTGGTGCTGGAAATATCCGGCAGCGGGCGTATTCTGCCAAACAGCGTCCTTGTCTCCTGCATTTCTCTTCCTTTGTCAACAAGACTGTCCATATACTGTTTTACTCCGCTGTACGTCTTAAAATAATTGTCCATATATTCCGCCGCTTCATGTTTTGAAATATTAAGACGCTGGCTAAGACCAAAAGAACTTGTTCCGTACACAATACTGAAATTCACTTCTTTTGCACGGCTTCGTTGCTCTTTTGTCACCTCGTCAAACGGCGTGTGAAATACCTCGGACGCGGTGAGCTGATGAATGTCCTGTGCTTCCTGATACGCTTTTACCAGCCGTTGATCGCCGGAAAGATGAGCGAGCACGCGCAGTTCAATCTGTGAATAATCCGCGTCCAAAAATACAAATCCATCCTCAGGAATAAAAACACGGCGCAGCAGCCTGCCCGCTTCCATACGTATTGGAATATTCTGCAAATCCGGGTTTGTGCTGCTGATTCGCCCTGTCGCCGTAATGGTCTGATGAAACTTTCCATGTATTCTGCCGTCCGGCAAAATAAACGCTGCAAGCCCGTCCGCATAAGTGGACTTTAATTTCGACATCTGCCGGTATTCCAAGATTTTTTCCACAATAGGGTGATCTTTGGCAAGGGGTTCCAGCACATCCGCCGCGGTTGAATAGCCAGTCTTTGTTTTTTTGCCCTTAGAAAGCCCCAGCTTTTCAAATAAAAGATCTCCTACCTGCTTTGTCGAATTGATATTAAATTCTTCCCCGGCAAGTGTATAAATTTCTTTTTCCAGCGCTGATATTTTTTCCCCAAGCTCCTTTCCATACTCGGAAAGTTCCTCTTTTTTTATGCGTATTCCCCGCTCTTCCATCGCGCGCAGTGTAAATAATAACGGCATCTCAAGCCCGAAAAACAATTCCTCCATTCCTTTTTCATTCAACTGTTCCAAAAGGCTTGGCGCAAGCAAAAACGACATATTACAGCCAAGTGTCAAAATCTTTTTCACAGATTCTGTTAAAATATACGCTGCTTCCGCCCTTGTCAATTTTCCAAAAAGTTCTTTCTCCCCTGGAAGCGCTAAACCATATAAGTTCTTTGCCATACTGACATAATCGTATTTTCCTGTAAGGGGATTAATTAAATACGCTGCAATCTGCGCATCAATCAGTACTTTTTGTTTGCACAAATCATACATTAGCTCCTTTGGCAGCACAGCGAGCTGCTCTTTTAAATCCCCAGTTACCATTGTGATTCCAAGCTCACCCGCCTTCTCAAACAATGCGGCAAGCTCCTGCTGATTTGGCTTTCCAATATAAATGGTATCTGCGCTTGCTTGCAGTGCGACCATCAAAAGGTCTTCGTCCATAAAAAAAGTTTGGAACGCTAACATTTTTCCACTGAGAAGTTCCTTTTCAGGAATCATGCAAAAATCTAATATATTAGAAGGTTCTTTATAATCTGGATACCATGTTTTCTTCCCGGTTCTTGATGTTATTGAAGCATCTTCTTTGGACTCAAAATTTTCCTTTTTCTCTTTCTCTTTTCTCCGACCGTCTATCTCCTCGTCCCAGCCTTCCGGCGGATTCATTGGGAATACATAAGAAGCGGAGCCAAAAGCATTCGACGGCGCTGTGCTTTCAAATGGATTTTCCTCTGCCAGCTGAAATCCATCCCCAACATCCTCGCCTTTTTTCCCAGGTTCCTCAATCTTTAATGAGCGGAACTGAAGACGTGCAAATTCCTTCTTTGCCTCCTCCTTATTAAGATTCACGCGCAGATCCTCCAGTGTGACTTCAAGAGGAATATCTTTTTTAATGGTCGCAAGTGTTTTTGAGAGCAGTGCGGCCTTCTCCCCAACAAGTTCCGTATCGCTTTTTTTCATCAGCGGTCCCATCGGAGAACGCTTTATGCCAAGCCGCTCCTTCCACTCCACAGCAAGCTTTTTTCTGCCCGGCTCGTCGAGCGCATTCAACACTTTATAGAGAGCTTCCACTGAACCGTACTCGTGGATCAGCGCTGCTGCCGTCATCT
The DNA here is from genome assembly GCA_947086895.1 of uncultured Lachnospiraceae bacterium. Taxonomy (GTDB): domain Bacteria; phylum Bacillota; class Clostridia; order Lachnospirales; family Lachnospiraceae; genus RGIG4057. The sequence continues at coordinate 57,820 of CAMUAR010000013.1, forward strand.
CCCCGACTCCCGGAACTCCCTTGATATTATCTGAGGCATCCCCCTGCAACCCCTTTAACGAATTTATGGATTCCGGCTTTACGCCAAATTCTTTTTCCACCAGTTCCACATTAAATGGAAATGTTCGATCCGGCACATCGTAATCCCTCTGTCTCATCGCATACTTTTCATACAATTCTTCCGTCTTTTTTGCAGTTGAATGAATCATCCACAATTCTGTCCGCTCTGTGACAAGCTGCAAATAATCATGATCTTTTGTCATAATGCGCACGGGAACCTGCCCTTCAAATTTCCCTGCAAGCGTACCGGAAAAATCATCTGCCTCATAGCGCGTATCCATAAACTGACGGATATTCATTTTCTCAAGCAAATCCTGGCAGAGCTTAAATTGATTTTTTAAAGGCAGCATTGTCTCACCGCGGTTTCCCTTGTAATCAGGATAGATTTCTCTGCGGAAGGTATCCCTTGTCAAGTCCCATGCGACCGCAAGATACGCCGGCTGTTGATCCCTCAATATCCTTAAAAGAACTCTCATAAAACCGTACACCGCATTTGTGTAGATTCCGGTATCTGTCTGCATAATTCTTGGAAAATACTTTTCTTTTTCCTCCATTGTTTTTGCAAACACAATCTCGCGCGGAAGATTTCCAAAAAACTGTGTTGTCAATAAACTCGAACCATCAACGATCAATAAAAAATCTGACATAATCACCGCCCCTTTAATGTAATATAAATACTTCTTTTAATCTCCGGTCTTTTCCCCTCAAGAAGTTTTTCGTAAAAAGACCCGACAGCCGCCTCAAATTCTTCTGGAAGCGCATAATGTATCTCCCCTCCTGGTTTCAGCGCCAAAAGAATCCCTCTATCCTGCTCCCAAAGCTTTGTTCGCACAAGCATTCTCGCCTGCTGACTCAGCGTGAAATCACATAGTTCCACATTGTGAATAACCGCGGCACGGCTGACAAAAGCAATCTCCTCCGGCACGGACAATTCAAGCCGGAAAGACGGTTTGACGGCAGACACAGGCGGAAGCGGCTCCGCAGCGGTTTTGCTCATGCTTACACCGAGCGCAATGCCGACAAACAAAAGCACCATAACAAGACGAACCCTTCGGATTTTCGCCAGCAGCTGCGCCCGCTGCCATTCCTTTCCTGTCCGCTCAAGCAGTTCTTCCACCGCCCCGCTGTAATCACCTGTCCCAACATCATCAATCACACCTGTTGTAACAAGAACAACAAGATAGAATTCCAGCTCCTCACGGCACTGCTTACAACCGCGGATATGCTGCACTAATTTTATCTCTTGTTCCAAGCTCAACTTATTTTCCAAAAATGGCACGACAAGCGACTGTGCCTCGGTACAATCCATCTTAATCCCTCCTGATGTGCTTGCCTTTGCTGTTCTTGTCCACATATAAAGCACAGAATTTTACATACAATAAGAAATAACCATTTATTTTGCGCTCTTACAATTATTGTACACGCTGAAAAGAAAAAAATCAAGAAAAGAGAAAGATTGTTAATGTGAACATTGTATAAAAGAAAAAACAAACAAATATAAAGAAACTTTCCGAAAACTCTGAGACAAAATTCATGACAAAAAATGATTTTAGAAATATTAAATAAACATTAAAATCACGAAAAAACAGCCGCAAACCATTGATCTCACTGAGAAATCTACGATTTACGACCGTCTTTTACCGTGCAAAACAGCGCGAAACATGAACCACTTGTGTTCCGCTTCGCGCCCTTCGATGCCGCAGGCGGGACTTGAACCCGCACGAAGTTGCCCCCGGCAGATTTTGAGTCTGCTGCGTCTGCCATTCCGCCACTGCGGCAAATATTGGCTTTTCCGTCCAACATGTTGCATTATAACACATCATCAAACAAAATGCAAGTATTATTTTTATAAAATTCTTTTCGCTATAGTTTCTGGGTTTCTGGCAGCCAAAATCGCCTTGTCAGCATCAATCTTGCGCTCAAGATACAACTGATAAACCGCATCGTCCATCCCCTGCATTCCAAATTTTTTATCGGACTGAATCAAAGAATCGATCTGGCTTGTTTTTGCCTCCCGAATCAAATTTCGGATTGTGTCTGTCGCACACATAACCTCAAACGCAGCAACGCGCCCTGCATCGTCTGACGCAGAAATCAACTGCTGGGAAACAACTGCCTCAATCACCGACGCAAACCGCGGGCGGATATCCTGCCCGACTCCTGAAAATAGATCCATAATATAATTCAGAGTAGGCACTACGCCAAAAGTATGCAATACAGCAAATACAAGACATCCTGCTTCCGCCGCAGTCAATGCTGCTAAAACGGAGTCCGCATCGCGCAGTTCTCCTGCCAAAATAACATCTGCGTCCTCACGCAGTGCCGCACGCAGAGCTTTGGTACAGCTTGTGGCATCTGCTCCAATCTCACGCTGACTAACCATCGATTTTTTATGACCATACAAATACTCTATTGGATTTTCTATTGTGATAATGGAAACGTTTCTCTCTGTATTGATCTTGTCAATCAGTGCAGCAATTGTTGTTGTTTTCCCGCTCCCGTGTGCGCCCGTCACAAAAACAAGCCCCTGTTTTTTCTTTGTCAACTCTACTACAGAAAATGGTATGCCAAGTTCCTCCACCTTTGGTATTTCATCTCGGATCATACGTATTGCTATAGCGGGAGTCTTTTGCTGTAAAAATACATTGACTCGGCAGCGCGCTGTTCCAATTTGACATGTAAATTCTGTTTCGCCCTGTTTTTCTAACATCGCACGGAAATGATTTGGAATAATTTGATTTAACATTCCCTCCACATCTTCCGCCGAAATTCCCGGATCATCTAAGCTGCACAGTTCGCCATTCACCCTTATTCTCGGCGGTATTCCAGCTATTATATGCAGATCGCTTGCCGCCTGCTTTTTCGCGGCATTTACAAACTCCTCTATTATCGCCATGAAAATCTCCCTTTTATTTCCTGCACGTCGGGTCTTTTTTGCATTACCCGCAGGTAAATTATACTTTCGTTTCTACATTTCGTCAACACCTGCTAGAAACTATTCCCACTCTCTTTTAAAATCTATTGTTTTCTGTGTAAAATTTACATCTTTTATAAAATCCACTCAAACATTCCTGTTTTTTCCTATAAGGAATCCATAAAAAATTTATTAACTCTACAATTTTTGTTGAAGTCGCCCGCCAATTGTCGTATAATACAAGCTCATGGGAGCTTTTATCCCTTTACCTATATATATGTGCATGTCAGGCTGGCGGCACAAAGCACCAAAAATTTACAGCTCGTTGCAGCATAACCATTATTTTGCCTATGGAAATAAAATCTGCTCCAAACAAAAAATGTATTGGTATCAAATTAAAACAACATCAATAATTTTCCAAAAGCAATCTAAGGGGTGTCTGAAAACTGCTTTCTGCGGGCTGTGCGTCTCAATTTATAGAAGAATTCTGCCGAATAAGGGAACAAAAATCATGCAAATTGAAACGTGCAGAATGCAGGAATAAGTTTTCAGACATGTCCTAAGATGGCAAGCTGCGGCATAGTTTATATACGGAGGTTTTAACATGTCTGACCACAAGTATTCTCTTGGTATTGATATCGGCTCGACGACGGTCAAGATCGCTTTGCTTAACGAAAACAATCATATTTGCTTTTCTGACTACGAGCGCCATTATGCCAATATCCAAGCTACACTCGCTTCTCTTGTCACAAAAGCGATGGAACAATTAAAAGAAAATCCTGCTGTATGCCCGGTTATTACCGGCTCCGGCGGACTCTCCCTCTCCAAAAATCTCGGCGTGCCGTTTGTGCAGGAGGTTGTCGCGGTTGCAACATCATTGAAAAATTATGCTCCGCACACGGACGTTGCTATTGAGCTTGGCGGAGAAGATGCAAAAATCATCTATTTTACTGGCGGTATCGATCAGCGCATGAACGGAATCTGCGCGGGCGGTACTGGTTCTTTTATCGACCAGATGGCGACTTTGCTAAAAACAGATGCGTCTGGTTTAAACGAGTATGCAAAGTCTTACCAGGCGATCTATCCGATTGCTGCGCGCTGCGGTGTATTTGCAAAATCGGATATTCAACCGCTGATCAACGAAGGTGCGACAAAACCGGATCTCGCGGCTTCCATTTTTCAGGCCGTTGTCAATCAGACGATCAGCGGTCTGGCCTGCGGTAAGCCAATCCACGGCAACGTCGCGTTTCTCGGCGGTCCGCTGCACTTTCTTCCAGAACTGAAAAACGCATTTATCCGCACACTGAATCTGACGAAAGTGCAGATTATCGCGCCGGAGCATTCTCATCTTTTTGCTGCGATCGGTTCAGCGATGAACGCAGATTTCACGGTTTCCGTTTCGCTTCATGAGCTTGCCGACCGCTTAAACCACGGCGTGGCAATGGAGATGGAAGTTAGTCGTATGGAACCTTTGTTTGCGGATGAAAACTCATACTCTGCTTTTATAAAACGCCACGGCGCGCACAAAGTAAAAAGAGCAGAACTATCCTCCTATCAGGGCAAATGCTTTTTAGGTATCGACGCTGGTTCAACAACGACAAAAGCTGCTCTTGTCGGGGAGGATGGCTCGCTGCTCTACTCGTTTTATTCCAACAACAACGGCAGCCCGCTGAAAACGACAATCCGCGCGATTAAGGAAATCTACTCTCTGCTTCCGAAAGATGCAAAAATTGTGCGCTCCTGCTCCACCGGTTACGGGGAGGCTCTAATTAAAGCTGCCTTGCTTCTCGATGAAGGCGAGGTGGAAACGGTCGCCCATTATTACGCCGCCGCTTTTTTTGAACCGGAGGTTGACTGTATCCTCGATATCGGCGGGCAGGATATGAAATGCATTAAAATCAAAAACAGCACCGTTGATTCGGTTCAGCTCAATGAAGCCTGTTCCTCCGGCTGCGGCTCGTTTATCGAAACTTTCGCAAAATCTTTAAACTACGAAGTTGCCGATTTTGCCAAAATCGCGCTGTTTGCCAAAAATCCGATCGATCTTGGATCACGCTGCACGGTATTTATGAATTCCAAAGTAAAACAAGCGCAGAAAGAAGGCGCTACCGTCGCAGATATCTCTGCCGGACTTGCCTATTCTGTAATTAAAAATGCGCTTTACAAGGTAATTAAAATTGCTGACCCGAAAGATCTGGGCAAAAATATTGTTGTACAAGGCGGTACATTCTACAACGATGCTGTGCTCAGAAGCTTTGAAGCCATCCTTGACCGTGATGCGGTGCGCCCGGATATTGCAGGAATTATGGGGGCGTTCGGAGCAGCTTTGATTGCACGCGAACATTATTCCGGCGAGCAGACAACAATGCTCTCCATCGAGCAGATCACGGAACTGCGCTTTGAATCCACAATGTCGCGCTGCAAGGGCTGCACAAACAGCTGTCTTTTAACCATCAACAAATTTTCCGGAGGCAGACAATATGTATCGGGCAATCGCTGCGAGCGCGGCGTTGGAAAACAGAAAAATAAAGACAATATTCCAAATTTGTTTGAATATAAGCTGCACCGCTATTTTGACTATGAACCGCTCGCAGAAACAATTGCGACCAGAGGAACCATCGGTATCCCGCGTGTTCTTAATATGTATGAAAATTATCCATTTTGGTATACATTTTTCACCAGACTTGGCTACCGCGTTGTACTCTCGCCTCTCTCGACAAGAAAGATTTACGAGATGGGCATCGAGTCCATTCCAAGCGAATCCGAATGTTACCCGGCAAAGCTTGCGCATGGGCATATTATGTGGCTGCTCTCCCAGGGAATAAAATATATTTTCTATCCTTGTATTCCTTATGAGCGCGCTGAAGTTGCGGGAGCAGGAAATCATTACAACTGCCCAATTGTGACTTCCTACGGTGAAAATATTAAAAACAATGTTGAAGAACTGCGCGAAGATGGAATTGTCTATCAAAATCCATTTCTCTCTCTTGAGAGTGAATCCATTGTGACAAATCGGCTGATTGAATTTTTTACCGCAGAAAACCATCTGCCGGAGGATGAAATTCGCACTGCTGCCGCTGCCGCATGGGCAGAACTTACAGCGGCGCGCGACGACACGCGCAAAAAGGGCGAGGAAACTTTAACCTATCTGAAAAATACAGGAAGGCTTGGCATTGTGCTTGCTGGTCGTCCATACCATATTGACCCGGAGATCAACCATGGTATCCCGGAACTGATCAACTCTTATGGCGTGGCTGTTTTGACGGAAGATTCCATCTCTCATCTCGGGAAAGTTGACCGCCCGATGATTGTTGTAGACCAATGGATGTACCACTCGCGCCTGTATGCAGCAGCATCTTTTGCCCGCACTCAGAACAATCTTGAACTGATTCAGCTCAATTCTTTTGGCTGCGGTCTTGATGCGGTGACCACGGACGGTGTGGCAGATATTTTAAATGCCGCCGGAAAAATTTATACTGTATTAAAAATTGACGAGGTGAATAACCTTGGCGCTGCGCGCATTCGCATCCGCTCTCTGCTCTCCGCCGTAAACGACCGCACGCGCAAAAAAATTCAGCCGAAAGTGCAGTCCTCTGCACACAACCGCGTTATTTTTACCAAGGAAATGTTAAAAAATTACACGATTCTCGCGCCGCAGATGTCCCCGATTCACTTTCAATTCCTTGAACCTGCGCTGCGCGCAACTGGAATGAATGTTGTAATCCTTCCAAACGACAACAAACATGCCGTGGACGTCGGTTTAAAGTATGTCAACAACGATGCCTGTTATCCTTCTTTGATGGTGGTCGGGCAGTTTATGGAAGCTCTGCTCTCTGGAAAATACGACCTTGACCACACGGCAATCGCAATCACACAGACCGGCGGAGGCTGCCGCGCAACAAATTATATCGGTTTTATCCGCCGCGCGCTGCAAAAAGCTGGCATGGGACACATTCCTGTGATCTCAATCAGCTCGATCGCCTCGGAGAAAAATCCGGGATTTAAACTGACGCCTGGCCGGTTGAACCGCGCGCTGCAAGCGCTGATCTACGGCGATATCTTTATGCGTGTTCTGTATGCGACAAGACCTTATGAACTTGTGCCGGGTTCCGCCAATGCCCTGCATGATACATGGGCCGAAAAATGCAAAAAATCAATTGTAAACGGAAAGCTCTCGGAATTTAAAAAGAATCTGCGCGGTATTGTCGCTGCTTTTGACGCCCTGCCTATAAAAGAAGGGCTTGTAAAACCGAAAGTCGGCGTTGTCGGAGAAATTCTGGTGAAATTTCTTCCCGCCGCAAACAACCATATTGTGGAGCTTTTAGAGGCGGAGGGCGCGCAGGCTGTCGTGCCGGATATGTTGGACTTTTTTATGTACGGCTCCTACGACTCTGATTTTCAGTCAAAATATCTTGGCAAAAGCAAAACCAGCGCTAAGATTAACAAAATGGTGATCAGCGTTATGGAATATTACCGCAAGGAAGCCCGTCTTGCGCTGCGTGCAAGCAAACGCTTTGGGGAAATGTCCAATATTTATGAATTAGCCGATCTCGCCTCCCCGATTGTCTCAATCGGCAACCAGACCGGTGAAGGATGGTTTTTAACCGGGGAGATGGTAGAACTTCTTCACAGCGGCGTAAATAATATTGTCTGCACACAGCCGTTCGCCTGTCTGCCAAATCATATTGTCGGCAAGGGTGTTATTAAAGAGCTGCGCCGCCGCTATCCAGAGTCAAATATTGTCGCTGTCGATTACGACCCTGGCGCAAGTGAAGTAAATCAGTTAAACCGCATTAAACTGATGCTGTCAACCGCAAATAAAAATCTGGCAAAAGATATGGCAAATCAAAATGCCGTGCAGAAATCAGAAAATAATGCACACAGCAAAAATTTTAATTCTGAAACGGAGAATATTCAGACAGCACTGGGGGAAGTTGCAAGCACCAAAATGTAAGAAGATAATATTCTGCCCTATATTTTTTGATGATTTATAAATCTTAAATATAGGGCAGAATATTGTTTTATCACTTATTATAGATTCTCACGACATGCCAATATCATCTCCCGATCATCCATATGATATTTTACGCCTTTGATTTCCTGATAGTCCTCATGCCCCTTTCCTGCAACAATAATTACATCGCCATCCTTTGCATTTTCAATGCAATAACGAATTGCTTCTTCACGATCCGCAATAGCAATATATTTTCCATCCGCACGCTTTACACCAGTGATAATATCTTCCATAATTGCCGCTGGCTCTTCAAAGCGCGGATTGTCCGTTGTCACCACAGTTAAGTCTGCATAAGTAGATGAAATCTCCCCCATTTCAAAACGGCGGTCGCGCGAGCGGTTGCCTCCGCAGCCAAACAGGCAGATAAGGCGTTTTGGATTGTATTCCCGTATTGTTGTCAAAAGGCTTTTTAAACTCATTGCATTATGCGCGTAGTCCACCATAACAGTAAAACGATCCGAAACAGAGACAGTCTCCACTCTTCCGCGCACCTTTGCGTTCAACAGTGCTTCTTTGATAATTTCCTTTGAAATTCCAAGTTCCAGACAGATTGCCGCCGCTGTCATAGAATTATAGACTGTGAATTTTCCCGGCACATTCACGCGAATCTGCATATCTGCCCGCCCGCCCAGATAATATTCCACAGCAAGACTGCCGTCGCTTGCATGAAGTTTAATATCTTGCGCATACCAGTCGTTCTCCTTTTTTGTGCCGTAAGTTCGCATTGGACAGTCCGCGCCCGCAAGAACCGTTTTCCAATGCGCATCATCTGTATTTACAATCGCCATTTTACAGCTGTGAAACAATTTTCCCTTGCATTCCATATATTCTTCAAAACTTGCGTGTTCTCCAGGTCCAATATGATCTGGCTCGATATTTGTCAATACCGCGTAATCAAATAGAATCCCGCCCACACGGTACTGCATCAATCCCTGGGAGGAAACTTCCATCACAACGCACGTACAGCCTGCCTTTACCATCTGATCAAAATATTGATACAAAAGATATGAGATCGGCGTTGTATTGCTTGAAGTAATCCTCTCGTTTCCGATTCGCGTTTCAATCGTGCCAATCAGTCCTGTATGTATCCCTGCATGAGTTAAAACAGAATACACCATATACGCGGTTGTTGTCTTTCCCTTCGTCCCGGTAATCCCGATGGTGGTAAGTTTCCTTTCTGGATGTCCAAAATATTCCGCTGATAAATATGCCAATGCCTTACGTGTTTCTTTTACAACAATGACCGTCACATTTTTCTTTTCCTGTTCAAACGCTTTTTCTTCCTTCTCAACAACAATGGCAGCCGCGCCCTTTTCTACCGCCTCACAAAGATAATCATGCCCGTCAAACCGCACTCCAGACAATGCGACAAAAAGGCATCCCAAACCAATCTCTTTCCGGCTGTCATAGACAATATCACAAATTTCTATATCAGTATCCCCAATTACCCGCACAACTTCCACTTCTTTTAGCAAATCTTTTAGTTTCATTTTTCCTCACATTCTGCTGACTCTGTACTGTGCAGCGGCACAAATTAAGTTTCAATTCCTATTGATACAATTATATACACAAAAAAGGACTGCCGCAAAATCCCTCCAAAAATGGTGTAATTTTGAAGCAGCCCTGTAGCATTTTCTAATACTTTTTTGGATCAGCGCTGTAATCTGCCGCTTCACCTACATCCTATTGTACAGTTCCTCATATTTTCTTGCGGACGCCGCCCATGAAAAATCTTTCTCCATGCCGCGGTCAATAATCTTATTCCACTCGCGCCTGTGATTATAATATACATCTTTTGCATAGCGCACTGTGCCAAGCATCTCATGCGCGTTGTAATTGCAGAAACCAAATCCGGTTCCGGTTCCCTCATACTGATTGTACGGTTCTACCGTGTCTCTAAGACCACCTGTTTCACGCACAATCGGAACTGTTCCATAGCGGAGGCTCATCAGCTGGCTTAATCCGCACGGCTCGAACAGCGACGGCATCAAAAATGCATCACATGCCGCATAAATTCGGTGCGACCGCTCGTTGGAATAGAAAATATTTGCAGATACGCGGTTGCTGTACTTCCATGCAAAATGACGGAATAAATGTTCATATTTCTCCTCGCCAGTGCCAAGTACAACAAGCTGAGTATCGTCTGCACAAATCTCCTCAATCACATAATCGATCAGATCAAATCCCTTTTGGTCTGTCAGTCTGGAGACAATACCTATCATAAACTTTCTATCGTCGCACTCCAGCCCAAGTTCCTGCTGGAGAGCGCGTTTGTTTTTGATCTTCTCCTTGCGGAATGTTTTCGCATTGTAATTCTGCACAATGTACGGGTCTGTTTCCGGGTTGTACTCTTCGTAATCAATCCCGTTTACAATGCCGACCAAGCGGTTTGACTTCGCGTTCATCAGACCGTCCAAACCTTCTCCATAAAACGGCATACGAATCTCATTCGCGTAGGATTCGCTGACTGTCGTTACATAATCCGCGTACACAATACCGCCTTTTAAGTAATTTGCGTCGCCGTAAGCCTCAAGCTTGTCCGGCGCAAAATAATAATCTCCAAGCCCCGTGATGTTCTTCACAGTCTTTTTGTCCCAGATTCCCTGGAATTTCAGGTTATGGATTGTCATAATGGTCTTGATTCCGCGGAAGAATTCACCGCCCTGAAAACTGTCATGCAGATATACTGGCACAAGTCCGGTCTGCCAATCATGACAGTGGATAATATCCGGTCTAAAATCGATGACCGGAAGCGCGGACAGACATGCACGGCTGAAAAATGCAAATTTTTCAATATCCTCATAGATATTTCCATAAGGCTTCATCCCGGCAAAATAGTATTCATTGTCAATCAGATAAAATGTGATTCCGTCAACTACTGTCTCAAAAATTCCTACGTACTGACTGCGCCAGTTCAACTCCATGTAAAAATGAGTTTTAAACTGCATATTGTGCTTAAATCCATCTGGAATCATCATATACTTTGGCAGCATTACTCTGACATCAAACTGCTCTTTATCCAGATATTTTGGCAACGAACCAACAACATCTGCCAACCCACCGGTTTTTACAAACGGAACGCACTCCGAAGCAACAAATAATATTCTTTTCACTATCCTGCCTCCTCTTTTCTATATAATTTACACCCCGATACAATCATGCCCTTAACAAATGTTTTTGAAATATGTTTTCCGGGACATGAATTGCTCTTGCAGAGCATTCACACAGTTCGCTGATGAAGATGCTCTCCCTTTGGTCAAGCGCGAACTGGCGCGGTATAATATCATCTATTGATATTATACCATGTTCTCCAAACATAGTACTCTCCGAGGGATGCGCACGATTTGCTAAGGAATTTGTCCTCCCGTTGGTCGGACGCAAATCGGCGCTGGTATAATATCTGCCGATATTATACCATATAAAACAAACTTCGAAAAGAGGAAAATGCATTTTCCTTATAAGTTCTTTCCAATTCAGCTAATTTTTGTATTTTAATAATTTAAATACCGCAAAAAATTTAATTGATTCCTGCACTTTTGTATTCCAGCCGAATCTTGTCCGCAATCAGCGCTACAAATTCTGAATTTGTCGGCTTGCCTTTTCCATAGCTTACTGTATAACCAAACAAATCGTTGATTGTATCCATTTTTCCTCTGCTCCACGCAACCTCGATTGCATGTCGAATTGCTCGCTCCACACGGCTCGGTGTTGTCTTATGTCTCTTTGCAATGGAAGGATAAAGCTGTTTTGTAATGGAGTTGAGCATCTCGTTGTCATCTACTGACATCATAATTGCGTCCCGCAAATATTGATAACCTTTAATATGCGCTGGGACACCAATCTCATGGATAATATCTGTCACATCTGCTTCCAAGTTGTGGGTTCTGGAAAATGAGGAGGTCTCGAATGCTCCTACTTGCTGGCGCTTCTCCAAAATATGGCTTGCGCGCCCTCTGACTTGTCGGATACGGCTTAAAACAACCGTATTGTCAAACGGTTTTAAAATGTAGTAACTTGCACCGAGTTCAAATGCATTCTCCGTAACACGTTCCTGAGCGATTGCAGATATTACGATAAAGGACGGCACTTTCTTTAATTCTTTGTTCTTTTTCACTTTTTCCAGCACGCCAAGCCCGTCAAGCTTTGGCATAATCAGATCAAGCAGTACCACGTCTGGTTCTTTCTCTTTTATCATCTCAAGTGCGTCCAAGCCATTCTCAGCCCTTCCAATCACATTCATCTCGTCGTCGCCTTGTACAATTTCTTCTAGCATGTTGATTGTGCGGACATTGTCATCCACGATAAGCACGTTGATTTTTTCCATAAAAGTGACCTCTTTTCTACAGCATATTGTTGTGAAAGAACCAGAAAGTGGCTTCCTTTCGATAACAGAAACCATATATTTCCATTTCTTTCCTCTATAATATCCCATAAATTGGAAAAAATCAAGCCTAAAATTTCCATTTTTTGGATTTTTATTATCTCTGTTTTCTTTTGTCAAATCATAGAAGAAAAAGTTTTTCCTCTAATATTAACATTAAATCATACTATATGTTTACTTTTTAATAATTACAATGTTGTATTTGTGCTTTGAAAATAGTACAAAATGGGGTTTTGAGCTTTGGCTCAGCCCCCCGTCGAATTGACATTTTCCAACATATTTTCGATAAACGTGCCGTATCCTCTTGTCGAATCTCTCACAAACACATGGGTTACTGCACCGATCAGCTTACCATTTTGGATAATCGGACTCCCTGACATCCCCTGTACAATTCCTCCTGTTTTCTTTAACAGCTCCTGATCTGTAATATGAAGAACCAGACCTTTGCTCTGTTTTGCATTTCCGTAATCCACATTTTCAATCTCGATCTCGTACTCTTTCAGCGTCCCGTCCACCTGACAGAGAATTGTCGCCGGACCTGTTTCTACCTCCTGGCGCAAGCCAATATCCATCACACCGTACAAACTTGCTTTTTCCAACCGCTGCACAACATCATTTTCTACATAGAGATGTCCAAATACACCGCGCTGGTTGTTTTCATACACTTCCCCAAGCTTTGTGCCATCCGACTTGCGTATAATCCCGGAAAGTTCTCCTGGAGTTCCTGCTCTTCCCTTTGTGATCGAGACAATCTCCGCCTCATAAATCTCACCGCGGGCAGCTTTCATCAGCACGCCGGTATCAACATCTGAAATTCCATGTCCCAGTGCCGCAAAACTTCCATTTGTTGTGATATAAGTCAAAGTGCCAATGCCCTGCGTATCATCTCTGACCCAGATTCCAAGTTTGTAATCTCCGGCAGCGGTCTTGACACGACGTACTTTTACCGTCAGTTCCATTCCATCCCGGACAATGGTGAGCAGCAAATTATCTTTTGTGGCTGACTGAATCGCTTCAATCAGCTCTTCCTTGCCATCCACCATCGTTCCTTCCACCGCCACAATATAATCCCCTGTTTTTAAAATATGGGCAGCAGGCTCAATATTGCCTTCACTCGCGGATGTCACAACGCCTGTTCCTAAAACAAGCGCTCCTTTTGTATCAAGAGTAATTCCAATTGGCATTCCACAAGGAACTGCTTCGAGCTGTTCAATTACATCCAGAGAAATCTGCTTTAACTGGATAAACCCAAATAATTTTAAATTGATTTTGTAACTTCCAGTTTCCTCCGCCTTCAGCGTAAACTTATTCTGTAAATCCAAATGAAGCGAGCCGGATGGTATATTGGAATCATTGACGGAAAGAACTCCCATACTATCCTCTGAAAACTCCGCTTTCATCGGAACTCCAAAATCAAACTGCTCCGCTTCATCCACGATAATCCTTATTTTGTCTGGAATGGAATACTGCAGCCGGTAATACGAAAACGCCAGCAAAAAAAAGAACACTGCCGCTGTAACCCACCATAACAGACGGCGGCAGCGTTTTCGGTAATGCCAGACTGCCTGCTGTTCCACCCTCTTCTCCAATCGTTCCATATCTACGCCATCCTTTCCGCCTGACTTTAACTATATATGCAAGAAAAACCCAGTAACATAAAGAAAAAAGGGCATATACCTTTTGTATTATCTTGCATTTGCAGTTTTAGTATGTACGAAAGATGATGTTGTAAACTAGCAGTTTTTGCATTATTTTTTAACGCTGGTTTTATCTTTTCATTAAATTAAATTTCTCCACTGGAAAACAACAAGCGGTTTATAAAATCTGATTATTAAATAATTTATAAATAAACTACTGTTGTTATGATTATCTTTCCACAGATCTCCTGCTTTACGCATAAAAACACCAGTTTGCAAGTTTTTAAAAAATCAATAATATAATAATTATATACAAAATAAATATTTAAATTATAATCTTTCTTTATAAAAATATATTAAAATCAAAAGTTTGCAAACCATGTTGCTACTTGTCAAGGACGTATTCATCACTTTTCATCATTTTTTCTTGGTCTACCCTGTTTATGCTCTAAGTCATGGAGAATGACACGTTTTAACTTGTCCTCTACGCTTTGAATACTTGTAGCAGAGAAATGTATCTCGACTAAATACCTTGTCTTGTCAATCTTCTGTTGTAAACAGGGCGTTAATCGCCCTGTGGTGTTGGTCTGAATGTTGTCGC
>CAMUAR010000014.1 GCA_947086895.1 uncultured Lachnospiraceae bacterium
GAACTGTGTGCATCCCTCGGAGAGTACCATGTCGGAACGATATGGTATAATATCGGCAGATATTATACCCGCGCCGATTCGCGTCCGACTGAAGGGAGAGCATCTTCTTTTGCGAATCATGCGCATTTCATAAATACCATGTTTGAAAAACGAAGATAATAGAAAACGATAAATAAATTATATAGATAGAGATGGAGGCTGATATTATGGAGGATAAATTGAATTTATATAATACTCTGACAAAGCGTGTAGAGCGTTTTGTTCCAAATGTACCAGGGAAAGTTAAAATGTATACATGCGGTCCAACAGTGTATCATTTTGCACATATTGGAAACTTAAGAAGCTATATTATGGAAGATGTGTTGGAAAAATTTCTGCGTTTTTCGGATTATCAGGTAAAGCGGGTAATGAATATTACGGATGTTGGGCATCTTTCCAGCGATGCAGATACCGGCGAAGATAAAATGTTAAAGGGCGCAAAGCGGGAGCATAAAACAGTAATGGAAATTGCAAAATTTTATACAGATGCTTTTTTCCGCGATTGTGAAATGTTAAATATTCGAAAGCCGGATGTTGTGGAGCCTGCGACGGGCTGTATTGCGGATTTTATCCATATGATTAAAGTGCTGATAGAAAAAGGCTATGCTTATGAAGCAGGCGGGAATATCTATTTTGACACTTCAAAACTTGACGAATATTATGTGCTGTCCAACCAGGATGCAGAAGAGCTTGCGGTCGGCGTGCGCGAGGGCGTTGAGGAAGATGGGAACAAGCGAAACAAGACGGATTTTGTTCTCTGGTTTACAAAGTCAAAATTTGAAGATCAGGAATTGAAATGGGAAAGCCCGTGGGGGGTCGGTTATCCGGGCTGGCATATTGAATGTTCCGCGATCAGCATAAAGCATCTTGGGGAGCAGCTTGATCTCCACTGCGGAGGTATTGACAATGCCTTTCCGCACCACACCAATGAGATTGCGCAGAGCGAAGCGTACTTAGGGCATAAATGGTGCAATTACTGGTTTCATATTCTGCATTTAAATGATTCCAACGGAAAAATGGCCAAATCAAAAGGAGAATTTTTAACGGTTTCCCTTTTGCTCGAAAAGGGCTATAATCCGCTTGTCTATCGGATGTTCTGCCTTCAGTCGCACTACCGCAAGCCGTTGATGTTCAGCTTTGAAGCGCTGGATAATGTAGCAGCGTCATACAATAAGCTTGTGGCGAAAATCTCCTCTTTTTTGGATGCTGGAGTGTGCGCTGTCGAGGAGAAAAAACTTGCAGATTTCCGGGAAGCATTTTTTGCTGCGCTCAACAATGATTTAAATACTTCTTCTGGACTGACGGTACTTTACGATGTGCTGAAAGCGGATGTGAACGAGGCGACAAAACTTGCGGCAATAAAAGAATTTGATAAAGTTCTTTCGCTTGGACTGCTTGCGGAAGCAGCGAAATATAAAGAAGAACTTGCCGCGAAAAGCGCGGATGCGGCGGCGGAGCGCATGGATGCAGAGCTTACCGCATGGATTATGAAAAAAATCGAAGAGCGCAAAACTGCAAAAAAGAATAAGGATTTTGCGGCGGCGGATGCGATTCGCAAGGAGCTTGCCGAAAAAGGTATTGTTTTAAAGGATACAAGGGAAGGTACAATTTGGGAACTTGCGTAGGGAAAATTGTGTGAGAAATGAACGTGATTGCTTATTTTTCTCATATAAATAAGAGGTAATGTTTTTGAGGTTAGTTAAGGTAATAGGCTACTACAAAAGTCTTGAGGAACCAATGCTACAACAAATTTTGTACACGATTTTTAAAAATATAGAAATTTTTTTAGAATCAAAGGGATTGATAAAGATTATAGGGAAGGTTAGTATTGATTAAACGCCTAAGTTGTAAAAAAGATTGTTTATACAAAAATAAAATTGTGTATTTGAAGTTGCACTTATTTGTGTTTCAAAGGGCGTATTACACACATAAAATATAATCAGGAAGTTAAAAAATTACTCATCTCATCATGATTTGTAGTATATCAAGTTTCCTAATAAAAAATTATCAAAGAAAAAATACACTCAGGTAAATTATTTTTATTGTGTTTTATGCCTTGAACGAAATGAAGGGAATAGATGTAAAAATGGACTGTAAAGATATTTTAAATCTTATAGCGATTATAGTGATTCCTATAGTTGCTGTTTTGATTGGGCAGTGGATACAAAACCGTTCTGAAAAACGGAAAGACAAAATGCAGATTTTTAAAACATTAATGACTTCGCGTATATATGGAGGAACAGTTGATAGCATTCATGCATTTAATCTTATTGATATTATTTTTGTAAATGACAAAGCTGTTCGTACTGCATGGAAAAATCTTTTTGACGCATATTCTTCAACTGAACAATCAGATTTAATAGCAAATAGAAGAAAGGTTTTAATGTATAAGCTTTTAGAGGAAATGGCAAAAAGTCTGGGGTATAAAGAGCAAATTACTTGGGAAAATATTCAAAACCCATACGTTCCGCAGTGGATAGTAGATAGTTGGAATATTCAAGCTAAAGCTCAAAGAGATTATATAAATTTATTAAATGAAATTAATAAATTCGTTCCTGCACAAACACAAAAGGAGGATAAAAAATAAATATAATATAGTTTGTGTGTTGTAAAATATGTAAAAGAAAAATTTTTGGTAGATATTGGGTTAGGAAATAAAAATAACACCGGAAGAAATATAGGTTATGTTATCTTTTGCAAGGAAATTTTATGAAGATTATATGTGCTTGTCTAAAGTGGCTTTGAGTGTGTAATATAATGGTGAAGAAATTTTATATCTTAGGAAGTATAAAACTAATAGTACAATCAATTTTTATAAAAATTCATAATATTTGTGTGTTAAAAGAATTAAAGTTTCAGTTTGTTTAAGTCTAAAAATCTCAAGGAAACATATAATTTGAATGAACAGATTGGAGATTAAGTATGTCGCAATTTAAAGAAGATGAAGTTGCTCTTGGCGAGGACAGTGAGTTGATTAGATCACAAGCTGAAAAGCTTACGGAACAGCCAAAGGGGAAATTATTATATATTAAGAACGGTCAAGAGGATGTTGATTTCACAAACATTCTTGCACAGTTAATCCAATATGTGAATATAGGACATGTACTGGCTCATGTTGATAAAGTTAAACAGTATGTTGTTCAGATTCCATTGCAATACCAAAAAGCACTGGATGAAGGCATTTACTTTATCAATCAAAATCAAAAGACTGGTGTAATGTGGCCTTCTCTTATGGAAATTAAGGAGAGTGGACGTTGGGGTTTTGTTGATAATCTTCCTATTGTCAAACAGGAACTTGATCGTGGAAATCCTATGCGAGATATTTCTATGAATTTCTATAACCTTACACTACAAAAGCAATTAGCATCTATTGCTGATGCTGTAGAGAGAACATACAAGACTGTTGAAAGAATCGAACATGGTCAGATGGATGATAGAGTAGCATTATTGTATTCTGGCAGAGAGCAGATACAACTTGCCATGACGCTCAAAGATTCAGATTCAAGGAAACAAGCCATAGCATTGGGACGACAGAGGTTAATAGATGCGAAGAATCAGATAGGGATGACCCTCAAACGTCGAATTGAGGAATTTGAGCCTATACCTAAGGGATGGTTTGTACAGCGATGGCATGCATGTCGGCATAAAGGAATATTCGATCAACGTGACGATGAGTTTCAAGAGATGCAGGACTATTATGAACTTTATCTTCAGGCAACAAAATTGTTGGCAACATCATATATCGCAGTGGATGAGATTGATGCTGCTAATAAAGTATATGAAGAAAGTATCAATTTCGTAAAAACGATCCAATTTAGAAATGCTGAAACAATTAAGTTTATTCATAAGCCCTTGGAGATTCAAGATCTATTTGTGTATCATCCAGATACTTATATTAAAGCTGAACAGGAAAATGCAAAGGAGGATGCAAAAAAATTTGATTATATGATTATTGAAGCAACTGGCGAAGAACTGTTGGAGGTGTTTAGAGATGGCTGTAAAATTTCAAAATAAAAAACTGAACAAGAAAGATCATGCAAAAGTCGATAGGGATGCTGGAATTGTTAGAGGATTTGTCAAATATGAAGTATTGCATTCGGTTATCAAGAGAGTTCCTTGGAAAAAAGTAAGTGGAAGCATAAGAAAGATTATCTTCAAAATTTGAAAGTTATTTAATAAGATATTTTTGATTATAATAAAATATATCTAAGCAATAATAAAAACGGTCTTTTATTTCGTAATAGTATATACAAAATTATTAAGAAAAGGCATAAAACATATTATGAAAGATATAAAATTTTATATTATATTGTTTATCAATGAATCGTATTTGTGGTTTTAGTAAAATTTAAATCTGAAATTTTAAGTATATATAGAATCAAGTTTAAATAGAAGATCGTAAACTTAGTTGGTCTGAAAGAGAAGTCTTTGTATATTAACTAGAGATGAAGATTAAAAGTTTTTGAGAAGTAAAGAGTTTTTGAGGAAGACTATCAAAGTATATACAGATATTTAGACATAGGCAAGGTGAAATACTCTGCAAAAGTAGTTCATAATCAATGAAAAATTGGTTCATTAAAACTCAAACACAGATTGTGGCAAGTGGCTTCAACTTATTCTAATCTACCTAATTATAGCTTAAAATTAAAAATTGATGATCAAAGTACTATGTTTAGGATATTAATAGAAAGTTCTAAAAGAAAACAAATATTTGAGAAAAGAAATAAGATTTTTCAGACCAAATTTTGCAAATTTTATTTATTAAACTTTATTTAGGATTACTTTTACTAGGTAGAAGATTGAGGATTGTTGTTTCTGAAAGTACATTCTGTAATTTAGTCTATAAATATATTGCAAATTGCGTTCACGAACATCTAAGAATTGATGTTATTATTTCTATACCCGAAAAGGTTTCCTAACCATATATCTATAAAAATATGTATTATTTTGGGTTAAAACTTAATTCTTCACTATTATGAGATAAATTTATGGTAGTGGCGAAATAGTATAACTAGGACTTGAAAGAACCGGAATATTCTCGTGATGATATGATACTGATTCAAAGAAGATATAAAATAGTTGTAGTAGAAGAAAATTCTGAAGATAATTATTGTGAGTTTATTATATAACAAAGAAATTTATTAATTTACTATAATCTAGAAGGCGAAAAATATTTTAATAGCTTAGCATCTCAATATAAATTATTATTTGAAAAATGGTCAAAGGCGGCAAGGATTTTCCTTGCCGCAATAGCTGTAAATCAAATCAATATTTATAATCCTTGTTATTCAGCGAAAATATTTATTGTAATTTGTAGTTATTTAAGTTAAAAATAATTATTTTATGATTTTAAGCAAAAGTAAATTTAATATTTGATTATCGTTTTTAAATTATTTTTAATAAATATGGTTTGGAAAGTTATCTAGTTACAAGTTTATCATTAAATTTATATTGATGCAGGTTTGTCTTCTTTGCCAAAATATTTTCGGTATGTTAAAATAAACAGCAGAACAGCAAGAGCTGCCGACAGGTAGTCTGCAATTGGCTGCGCCGCCGCGAGCATCCTTGCGGAATCGAAAATTTTGCTGAACAGCAGCAGTGTCGGAAGGTAGATTAATCCTTGTCTGCTGATGGACAAAATAAGTGCAGGAAGTGCTGCGCCGGTGGACTGAATCGCGTTGATAAATACAAACAAAATTCCCATAATCGGTCCAGAATAAATATAAATGCGCGCAAAGGACATTCCGTAGTCGAAAGCATTGTCATTATCAAGGAACGCACGAACAAGCGGTCCTGCTCCGCAATAGCAGATTACGGTCATAACAAGGCTTAGCCCTAAAGCAAGGCAGATCGAGAATTTCAGCACAGCAGTATAGCGCGCTTTATTTCTCGCGCCAAAGCAGTATCCAAGCAGCGGCTGAATCCCGCTTCCAAGCCCGATTAAAAGCATAACGACAATCAT
Organism: uncultured Lachnospiraceae bacterium; assembly: GCA_947086895.1. GTDB lineage: Bacteria > Bacillota > Clostridia > Lachnospirales > Lachnospiraceae > RGIG4057. The sequence continues at coordinate 6,002 of CAMUAR010000014.1, forward strand.
ATTGACTTTCATTGCCACGCCAAGTCCAGCTACCGCCATATCACCGTGATGCTGCATAATCCGATTGACGATAATATTGGAAGTGCTCATTAAAATGCTGTTTAGAGAAGCAGGAATACCAATCGCCAAAATTCCGGCAGCGATTCCGCTTTTTGCAAGATAATGTTTTGGATGAATCGAGAGCAGTGTGTTTTTGGACAGCAGATGACGAATGTAAAATAAAGCTGCTAACACATTGCCGATCACGGTTGCAATCGCGGCTCCGGCGACATTCCATCCAAAGCCCAGAATCATAATTGGGTCGAGGATAATATTTGCCAGATTGCCGATAATCATGCCAAGCATTGCAATTTTGGCGTTGCCTTCCGAGCGGATAATATTGCTGAAACTGTTTCCGACAATTAAAAATGGTATAGCAGCAGCTACAATATTTAAGTATTGCGAAGTGTAGCCAAGCGTTTCATCACTTGCACCGATTGCGCGGCTGACAGGCGTCGCAAAAATCCATATAATTGCCATGGCGATTACGCCGATGGTAAGTCCAGTCCAAAAGCAAAAAGAAGAGGCGTTTTTTGCTTTTTTTGAGTTCCCTTCTCCAAGCATTCTTGAAATCAGGGAAGTGCCGCCAATACCAAACAGCATTCCGACTGCCATAAATAAAAGAAATGCCGGAGTAGCGACCGAGACCGCAGCAACCATGTAGGCGTTCTTTGTCTGACCGATAAAAAAAGTGTCAGCAAGATTATATACAAGAACCATAATCATGCTGATAATCGATGGAATTGCATTGTTGATTACGGCTTTGGGAACCGGGGCATCCCGAAATATTTCAGTTGTTTTGTCTTTCATAAAAATCTTCCTTTCTGCTTGCTTTTTGTACTTTTTCTTAGGTAAAATATAGTATCGTGTTTGTCCAGACTTGTTTTATATTAAGCGGAACGGACAAAAAAGTCAACAGAAATATTGGTAAGGAAAGACAAAAATAATAGGTTTATTTTATTGGCAGACTAGATCCTGTTAAAAACAACAGTTACTGCAATGACTTCACCGTCAATCTCTGCAAAAATTTCACCGTTCATTTTGTGTATAAGCTGTCTGCAAATATATAAACCAAGTCCGCTTCCGCGGCTGTTTTTTGAATTTGCACCGCGCCAGAAGCTTTCAAAAATATGCGGCAGTTCCGCTTGGTCAAGCGTGCATCCGCCGTTTTTTACCGTGATCAGCACTCCGCTTTCTTCCTCTGGAAACAGAAGTTCCACACGTTTTCCATCGCCGTATTTCAGGGCATTTTCAACGATATTTTGCAGTACTTCAACACTGCGGTTTAAGTCTCCAAAAAGCAGGCAGTTTTTATATTCGCCGACAACAAATTCCATTTTTATAAGAGCGAGCTTTTCCTTGTAGTATACGGTGATACTTTGAATTAAATCAGAGAGATAAAATTCGGTGTTTGTGACGTCAAGACTTAAAAAATCCTCTTTTGACGCTGTGATAATCTGTGTGATATAGCTCTCGATTTCATCGGCGTTTTTATTGATATTTTCAGCGATTTCCCGCTGTTTTTCCGTATCAGAATAAAGATTTTTTGACAGTGCTTTCGAGTATAGTTTTATTGCAGAAAGCGGTGTTTTTATATCGTGGGACAAAGATAAAAGCAATGTTTTCTTTTCCTTTTGCAACTCTAGTTCCCGCTGTTTTTGCTGTTCGATATTTTCGCGCAGCAGATCAATTCCCCAGAAAAATTTTCCAAAAAAGCGGCTTTTATTTTCTTTGAGCGGCGAGGTGAGATTACCCTTGGAAAGTTCATAAGGAACATTGATTAAACGCTCAAACGGGCGCAGAATTTTTTTCCGTATATAAAATAAAACAAGGAAAACCGCCAAAGTCATTATTGTTAAAATAATATTTACGGTAATGATAACCGGTATATTTCCAAAATTATTGTTCGTGATATAGTCAAAGCGGTACAGCGTGCCGTCAATTATGCGAATGGAATAATCGCTGTCAGAATCATAAAAGCTGTCGCTAAATTTCTCAATATGATAAACGTATTTATATAATGATAAATCAATGCTTTCCAATCCGTGTTCTTCAATTTGCAGCATAATTCGATTGATTTCAACACGATATGGTCTGCCGTTTTTCGATGATTTTAAATAATGTAAAGAAAAATTCGCCGCGATAAAAATAACAATAACAAGCAAGGTAACTGCTGTTAAGATTTTTTTCCAAGCCTTCATAAATATTGATACCCCACACCCCATGCTGTTAAGATTTTCTGTGGATTTTTTGGGTTTTCCTCAATTTTTTGTCTTAACCATTTAATGTGAACGGTAAGTGTCTGCGGTTCAGAAAAACTGTCGCTGCCCCAGATTGTGTTAAAGATGTATTCTTTGGAGAGAACCCTGCCTTTGTTTTCAATCAGCAGCATCAGCAAGTCAAATTCCTTTGCTGTCAATTCAAGCGGAATATTATTTTTATATGCGATTCGATTGATTTTATTGATTCGTATATCTTCGTCGTTCAATTCGTCAAGCAGGTATCTGCGTTTAAAAATACCGCTGATTTTTGCAAGCATAATATCGATATCATAAGGTTTTTCTATATAGTCGTCAGCACCCAGATTAAGTCCTGTCAGCTTGTCATCTTTTTCTGTTTTTGCACTTACAATAAGAATTGGAGTATTGCTCTGCATACGTATTTTTTTGCATACCGAAAAGCCGTCGGCACCCGGCAGCATAATATCGAGCACAACAAGCCTTGCGCCGTATTTTTCATACAGCAGCAAGGCTTTTTCAGCAGTATCTGCAATGGATACTGTATAATTTTCTGTCTGGAGAAAATCGCACAGCAGTTTTGCTAATTCCTTATTATCTTCCACAATTAAAATATCGATCAAATTGTCACCAACCCATTTCCATAAGCCAGCCGTTCAGCGCGCGCTCCCGGTCGTGCAGTTTAGATTTATTGTACTTGTCTAAATTATATTCCCCTTTTATATTGCCGTCAACAATATATAGAATTCTTGTACATTTTGCCGCTACCTTTACATCGTGAGTGACAAGCATAATTGTGGTTCCATCAGCATTTAGATTATTTAGTTCCTCCATAACTTCATCGGAGGAGGAGCGATTCAGCGCGCCAGTAGGTTCGTCGGCAAATATCATCTTCGGCTTATTTATCATACTTCTGCAAATACATGCGCGCTGTAACTGCCCTCCTGAAACTTCGTTAATATCATTGTCCGCAATATCAATAATGCCAAGTTTTCTCATCAATGCGCAGCCTCTCTCTGTCGTTTCCCGGCGCGATTCCCTGATTTTATCAGACTGACATGCCGGAAGAATAATATTGTCAAGCACCGATAAATTTTTTAACATATACATCTGCTGAAAAATAAATCCCATTTCATTTAAACGGAGATTTGCAAGTTCATTTAGGTTCATACAAGTGATGTCTTTTCCGCAAAATTTTACTTCTCCAGCGGTGATGCAGTCCATTCCTGAAACAGCATATAACAGTGTGGATTTTCCAGAACCTGACGGTCCCATAACAGCGATCATTTCGCCTTCGTCAACATGAAAATTTACATTTTTAAGAACGTTATTCTGGCGTTTATTTATCACATAAGTTTTGCAAAGATCTTTTACATCTAATATCGTTGTCATAATAATCTCCATTCTGAGAACGTATTTTATTCGAGGAGCTGTGCAGGGCTTTTTTGTGACGTTCTCAGCACAAATAGCCCTGTCAAAAATTGAAGTGAACGATTTGCTTTGATTCTGATGCTATTCTATATTTGATATTTCCGAGGAAGCAATTTTTCGTATTCCCTGGGCAGAAAGAAATGCTGCGAACGCTGTTGCTGCAAGTACAATCAGCGGATATACAATATATACTTCTATCGCTCGAATCTCAAATTCAATACAATAAGCCCCCATCATTTTGAAAATCGGCGTGATAATCAACGAGGACAGCGGCGAAGAAACAATCGCTCCTGTAAGCACTGATGCGATCAAAACAATTCCAATGCGCAGTGTCTGCCATAAAATCAGTGAATTATTTTGGAAGCCGATTGCTTTCATCAGTGCAATTTCACTTTTTTCTTTTGTGATAAAGCTTTTTACCATAAGTACTGCTACAAGAATATTTATTCCGAGAATAATACTTAAAATCAGCATTTTCATACGGTCAATCTGTCCCGCAACATCGCCGATCATATAGCCAATATATTCGCCGGAAGTATAGACGCTTGCATCAGGATACAATTTTTCAAGCAGAGCTTTTCGGTTGTTTTGTTCTTTTTTGTCAGGGTTGTCTTTATAGGTTACCTGAATTCCAAAGCTGCCTGCTGCATAGTTGTAATCTAGCTTTTCATCCTGATGAAAACGCACGCCTTCGCCCATATTGTTCATGCTTTGATTGATTGCAGTTACCGTGTAAGTTTTGGCAACATCTCCTATTTTGATTTCTACATCATCACCAATTTCAGCGCCAATTTGATTTGCTGTAATGTAGGACAATGCAACTTCATGAATGTTTTGCGGAGGAGTTCCTTCAATATAAGAATACATAGAAGTTGTGACGTCACCAACTCCCTGAAACGATAAAGAATTTGTACGTTTATCGCCCTTGCGGATATTGCTTCGAAACATTATTTCCTGGAAAACTTCAACTTCAATTCCATTTTCGGAGAACATTTTTTGAATCTCGGAAAACTGATTGTTTATTTTTGCAGCATTGTCCTCGTTGGGGTTAAAAAGAAGTTCTGTTGAAACTATATGGTCACTTTTTGTCATATTGAACATTATAATTAAATCATCAGAGCGCAGCGTGTTTATTGTATTGACAGGAATAATTACAAGAAGCGTTCCAAGCATAAAAATAATAATCATTGAAATATAGCTTTTGATGCTGCTCAAAATGTCGTTTACTGCCAGAAACGGCGCAGTGGGCAGAAGCGATGTGCCAAGCCACAAAAATCCCTTTTTTCTGAAACGTTCGCCCGTCTCGCCGCTGCGTATTGCGTCAATCGGGGAAAATTTTCGGATTTTTCTGGTACAAAGATAGCTGAATAAAATAACAGCTGCGCCTGCGGTTATTGCGGCAGCGATATTGATAAAAAAGTTATTTTCACCGGAAATAACAATTTTTTTTGAAACTCCGTCGATCATTATTTTGCTGAAAGGGAAGCTTAAGATCAGTCCAATCGTTGTGCCTGTCGCAGAGATTGCAAGGTATTTTATTATGTATAATCCGCGTATAGGATTGTTTTTAATACCGATTGCCTTCATAACGCCAATTTCACGAAATTCTTCTGTAATTGTAAAATTGATGATAAATCGCAGTATTACCATAGAAATAAGAATCAGACATACGCTTACGACCAACAAAATTGTGGCGATCAGCATATCCATAAAATACATCATTTTAATCATCGAATAATTTATAGCTATAACCGTATTTAGACCAAGAGCATTGAATTGATCCAGATATTTGGCATCTTGTGTGTGAACTTCAACACAGCTGCAGGTAATGGCATTTTTGCTGTTAAATAAATTTGCATCGTTTTCACTGATAAGAAATCGTGTCATTCCCACCATAGCCGAACCAAAAAGAGCATCTTTGGTATAGCCTTTTATGGTGAATTCCTTTTCAATATCACCATGTTTTATCCTGATTTTACCGCCCTCATAAAAATCATTTTCCGACATTTGAAACATTACATTTGTAACATATATTTCGCCGTCGTTTATTTTTGTTATTTCTTTGTTGTTCTTATCAAAAATTTTGATTCCCCCAAGTGTGGACAGTGTGAGAGTGTTTGAATATTCAAGTTTTTTATCTTCGACAAAAACATTTTTCGGCTCTATTTGAATCAGCCGGGAAATATAGTAGTTATAGTTGTTTTTTTTGGCAAGCTCTTCAAATTTTTCAATGTCCGCATTATTTGTGGAAGCAAACCAATAGTCCGGGACGTTTGCCTTTTTAAAAAAGTTGTCTACCGCGCTGCTTATTGTAAATAGATTATTTGCGCTGCTTGCAATAAATGTCGCCGCCAAAATTACAAAAATCAGCAGGATAATATTCATTGTTTTTTTTCGTTTTAAGTCTTTTTTCAGTATTCGCAGATACATTGTAACCTCCATTCTGGGAATGTATTTTTGTTTGAGAAACCATATACAGTATGACTCTTTTCTTTTTGGTGATTTAATTATAACATGGAGATTATTAAATAATCCTTAAATCAATGCGGAAATATAAATTCAGAATTAGTAAAGAAAATAGATATCCTTATGTGATTGCTGAAATAGTTCAGCTTTTTCTTAATATAAAGAAAGAAATCAATCTTTTGTATAAAGCAGGTCTTTTTATAGAAGTTCACAAAAAATTCACAAAAATTGTTAGCACTCATACTTGACGAGTGCTAATTTAAGTGTTATATTACATATAGAACAAGAGAGAAGAAAAAGTTAGAAAAAATTTTTAACTTTGGAATGAGAAAAAAAGGAAACAGTCAAGATCGAATGGCGATTTATGTTTCAGGCAACAATATTATAAGATCAGCATAAGAAAGGCGTGCAGATTACAAAAAGTGATAATTCTGTGCATTCTGGAAAGGAGAAGTTGTTATGATGATGCCTAGTATTTTTGGTGAGAGATTTATGGATGATTTTTTTAAGCCGTTTGGCAGAAGTACATCAAGCGAGCTGATGAGAACGGATGTAGAGGAAAGCGAGAGCGGTTATGTTGTGACAATGGATATCCCCGGAATAAAAAGGGAAGATGTGCAGGTAGAATTAAAGGATGGTTATTTGACGGTAAATGTTTCTGCAAGCTCGGATAAGAACGAGCAGCAGGAGGATGGCAAATATATCCGTCGGGAAAGATATTACGGCAGCGCCAGCCGCAGTTTTTATGTTGGTGATGCGGTAACACAGGAAGATATCAAAGCAAAGTTTGAAAATGGCACGCTTCGTCTTGAGATTCCGAAAAAGGATGTTCTGCCGGAAACTGAGAGCCGCCATTTTATCTCCATTGAGGGATAAAAGAAGTCGAATGGAAATGAAAAGCACTTACAAGTAATAAAGAAAATTTATTAAAATGCCGAAAGTTAAGTGGAAAAATTTATTTATATTAGCGTTCGGGAGATAAAAATGGAATAAATAGTGCAAAAAGAAATTTACAGTATAGTACTTTAACATTTCGGGAACTTTACAGGGATATATTTTGGAGGAAAAGGAGAATATTTATGTTGATACCATCAGTATTTGGCGGAAGTTTATTTGATGATTTTGACACGATTTTTGCAGAACCATGGTTTGGTCATAATACAAACAAAACGCCGCAAAAATCTTATGCGTACCAGAGAAAACGCTTGATGAATACGGATGTAAAAGAAACAAAAGAAAACTATATATTAGAAATGGAGCTGCCAGGTTTTTCTAAGGATGAAGTGCAGGCAGAGCTGAAAGAGGGATATTTGACAGTCCGCGCATCGAAAGCCGTTGATACGGATGAGCAAAAAGATACGTCAGGAAAATATATCCGAAGGGAACGCTATTCTGGAGCGTGTGAGAGAACATTCTATGTAGGAAAAGAATTAACAGAACATGAGATCAAAGCGGCATTTAAAAACGGCGTTTTAGTTCTGGAAATTCCGAAAAAGGAAGCGCAATCAGAAGTGCCGAAGAAAAACTATATTGCGATTGAAGGCGCATGAGAAAAAGACCGAAAAGCTTGATGTTTTTTCGCTTTTCGGTCTTTTTTAAGATTTATTTATACATTTTGTTCTCTTCTTATCGCTGCATGGAGGATCAGAAACAAACCGAACGTTTCCCGACTTCTAGTTCTACGTCAAAAAACGGATCGGATATAATTCCACTTTGTTTTAACGCAGTACTTCACTTTTTTATCTCTTCAAGATTTTCTTTTGCTATACTTTGAAAAGGGATAGAAATTTCGTTTTGCCCGCCGATATAGGAATCTTCCCACTGTTTGAATTCAGTGCCGTCAAAGGTTAAAGTTGTGTCTGATTCAATAAGATACACAAAGTAAATTACGCCGTCGCCGTCAAGATCTGCTTTGGATGGAAATGGATTGTTGTTATCGTCTGTTTCTGTCTGCGCCCTATCCCATGCGGTAACAGAAGCAATCTGGCGGTATTGGTCGGAATCCGCATTGTACTGATACAATCCATAAGGCCAGAAATCTGGAAAGGTTGCTGCCAAACCATGATTGTGGGAAGCAAATGCCATGACGATTCCATTGTTATAAAAAGTGAGTGTGGGAAATTCCAGCAATTCTTCTTGAACTGTGCCGAGAGTACTGTTGTAGCCATAAATTGTTGTTGTCCTTCCTGCCATATAAGAATTTGTAAAGTTGATAATCAATTCATCTTTTCCGTCAAAATCAATATCAAAGATTGCAAAATTGTTTTGTGACATATCGTAATTTTTGTCATCTTCGAAAATCGGACAAGGCTGCCCATTGGGTAAGGTATGATTGAAGTAAATATCATTTAAAATGGAAGAGTAAGCGGCAAGCATCTCCTCCTTTTCTTTTTGACTGTAAGCGGACGGCGAATATTCTGGATTATTTTCAAAAAAATCACGGTTATTTTCTTCCAGTTGATCTTTTGTTTTAGAAAGATTTTCATCTTTGTTGTTATTTTCAGGATACTTTTCTTCTGGATTCTGCGTATCGCTTTCGGAACCGATGGTTTTTGGAACTGTCATAAACGCGCCTGCGCAAAATGCTGCCAGTAGGATAACGCAGAAGAAAATTATAAAATTGTGCTTTCTTTTTTTCATAATATTTTTTACCCGCCTTTCTGTATTGGATTCGCCAAATGCCAGCCCAATGGAAAAACCATTTTGTTTTTCGGAAAAGGCAAGCAAGGTTCTTGCATAAAATTTTCTTTCTTCAAAAGTTGCATAACGCAGAGTACATTCATCGCAGAACATTTCCATATCCTGATTCATTGTATGAACCGCAATCCAGACAAACGGATTCCACCAATGCAGGCAGATACACAAAAGTCCAATCAAGCGCACAAATGGATCGTGATGGCGTATGTGCGTTATTTCATGCCGTAAAATACACTGTTTTTCAAAATCGTGCAAGGTGTATGGCACAAGGATTTTTGGATGAAAAATCCCCATAACAAACGGAGATTGTATCCTATCGCAAAACCATATAATTCCACGGTCGCGTACAGCATATGATGTGCAGCGGCGTATTTTCCAATATTGAAACAAATAATAAAGAGAAACAGCACCGATACCAGTAATGTATATAATGCAGAACAATGAAAAAATAATCGTTTTATAGTTTGCATCCGATGGGTTTATTTGCTGGAATAAAAGATAAGAACGAATATCCCAGCCATTTTTTCCTATGTAGCTTGGTAAAAAATAATCTGTTTCAAATGGATTCCCCCCAAAATTATCTTGACTTGAGGATAAATAATTTATGGATGAATGATCTTGGAAAGGTATATTTTCTATATTTTGATTTTGCAAAAAACTGTCTGTTGCTGATGGATCTTGAAAGGACATGTTTTCTTGACTTTGATCAGGTTCTTTTTTTTGATCTTTATTTTGCTGCGGGCTGGGCTACAGAAAATTTTGCAGCGCGGGTTGAAGGCTGAACGGGGACGAAATCATAATAGGACATAATAAACTTATGCCAACCAGTATCCAAAGACTGTAACTATATATTTTGGGATACTTTTTTAAAAAAGGGCGAATTGCTAATATTGCAATAATCAAAGCGCAAGTCTGCAAACTCATGCGCCACAATGTAGTGATAAATGAAAGCATAATTTTCCTCACATTCTGCTGTTTGAAGGGACAATAAATAATTTATAACTTTAGTCTATTAAGATAGATTGCATTTAGTTTATCAAAATAGACTGAAATTGTCAATTATTTTTATGGAGAAAACTTAACATGAAAAAACTTTCTTTTAAGGAAACGGTATGATATAATTGAATTAGTAGAAAAGTTACGGTTATCCGACACTTTCTGCAATGAAGATCGCTCAGGTGAGTTTGAATGGACAGCAACCGTAGTAAATTTAAATTATGAGGATAATAAAAATTTGCTTGGAAAGTGTGAAATATTGCAGGAATATACAGATCTTGTTGCAAATATCAGAGAATTGAGCAGAAGTATGAAAGAAGCAGCAGAAAATGCTGCGGTGAAATAACGGTGCAGAACATAAAATTTTTATAGTGTACAGTAAAGTTTCATAGGATAAAGTTACTGTATTTTGTAAAAAAATGTTGTTTTACAACAGCTTTTTGTTGTTTGTTAGAACTTTTAAAGTTTGCCGGAAAGAGCGGTCGGGAATGTTAAAATAGGGTTAGAATTCCAGGGGTTTTCTTGTGCTTTTTTTCTTGAAACGATATAATAAGACTATGTTGCAGAAAAATCACCCTGCGTTATATATTGCTTGTGACGCTGCGTAATACAGTAAAATCAGGGGCAAGGAGGAAAAAGGCTATGTCGAAATTCACGACAGGAGAGATGGCGAAGCTATGCGGTGTGACAGTCCGAACAGTACAATATTATGATACAAGAAACATCCTTGTGCCAAGCGAACTTACGGAGGGCGGCAGGCGGCTTTATTCGGAGGAGGATCTACAGAAATTAAAAATTATTTGTTTTCTGCGCAATATTGACTTACCGATCGATAGTATTGCTGAACTTTTTAAGGAGAGCAGTTCGCAGGAGATCATCAATCTGCTTTTGGAACAACAGCAGAAGGCTCTTAAAAAAGCGGTTTGTGAATGTCAGACAAAGCTTGAAATGCTGGAAAGTTTAAAAAAGGAACTCAAAGCAATCGGTCATTTTTCTGTTGAATCCATCGGTGATATAGCATATAAAATGGAAAATCAAAGAAAACTGCGAAAAATGAAAATCAAGATGGTCAGTGTTGGAATTGTTATGGATATCATTGAGGTAGTGACGCTTGTTTTGTGGATTACAAAGGGTATTTGGTGGCCATTTGCTTTTAGTATGGGGGTGATTGCAGCACTTGCAATATGGGTTTCCGCATATTATTTTAAGCGCGTGGAGTATATCTGCCCGCAGTGTCACACGGTATTTCGACCTGATGTCAAAGAAGCTTTTTTGGCAAAACATACGCCAAATTTGCGGAAACTTACTTGCAGAAACTGTAAGCATCATGGATTTTGTATTGAAACTTACGGCGGTGTGGCAGGTTCGGAACAATAAGGAATTCGGTTTGTGTTGGAGAGTTACAATTCGAATTGTGGGTCAAACATCAGATTTGACTTGTATTTCAATAAGGAGATTAATATGCTTAAAATTGAACATTTAACAAAACATTACAAAGGAAGCAGCAAAGGAGTAACCGATATTAGCCTGCATATTATGCCAGGAGACCTTTATGCTTTTATCGGTCATAATGGTGCTGGTAAGACAACAACATTAAAATGTATTGCAGGCATCCAGGATTTTGATGCGGGGGAAATTTTTGTTGACGGAAAGGATATCAAAAAAGATCTCATCGGCTGTAAACAAAGCCTTGCCTATATTCCAGACAATCCAGATTTGTATGAATATTTGACGGGAATACAGTACTTAAATTTTATTGCGGATATTTTTGGAGTTGCGGCGGCAGCGCGCGAGGAACGTATCCGTCAGTATGCGGATGAATTGGAGATCACCGCCTCGCTTGGAGACTTGATTTCTACTTATTCCCATGGAATGAAACAGAAGCTGGTGCTGATCTCCGCTTTGGTACATAAACCAAAGCTGCTTATTCTGGATGAACCGTTTGTTGGACTTGACCCAAAAGCATCCATAATATTAAAAGATATTATGCGGGAAATATGTGCAGGCGGCGGAGCGATCTTTTTTTCAACTCATGTGTTGGAAGTGGCAGAAAAATTATGTAATAAAGTGGCGATCATCAAGGACGGAAGTCTTGTTGCTTCCGGCAATATGGATGAGATTGTAGAAAAGGGGCAGTCGTTGGAATCTATTTTTATGGAAGTGGTGAATGATTCGGGAAGTATCGCAAAAACAGATATGGTTGAAAATAAAAAGCATTCATCTTGATTCAGATGGCGTATGCAAGGAAAAGCAAGGAAGCAACTTTAAATTATACAGTGGAATGTGAGAGGAAATAAAACAAAAAAGAGGTAATAAATAATGTATTCTAAAGCTTGGACTATGATAAAATTGGAATTGTGCAATTTATATGGTTGTAATGTTCTTCGATTTTCCAAGGATAAAAAATCAAGAAAAAAAGCTGCTGTGATGGTTGCGGCGTGGGCTTGTGTGATTGCTCTGTTCGTGCTGTATATAGGCGCGCTGTCCTACGGTTTGGTTATGGCAGGAATGGGCGAGGTGATTCCAGCCTATCTGATTACGCTTTCCAGTATGATGATTTTCTTTTTTGGAATGTTAAAGGCAGGCAATGTTATATTTCGAAAAGAAGGTTATGATATGCTGTGTTCTCTTCCAATACATCAGACGGCGATTGTGGTCAGCCGTTTTGTGCGGATGTATGTGGAAAATCTTCTGCTTGCTGTTGTTATGCTTTTGCCGGGGCTGGCTGTGTACGCATGGATGGAACATCCTGGCGCCGCTTTTTATCTGTGCAGTTTTTTCTGTATTATTGCCGTACCGTTTCTTCCTGTAGCTGGCGCGACTTTAATCGGCGCGCTTGTAACTGCTGTTTCTGCCAGAATGCGGCATAAAAGCTTGGTGACGGCGGTATTATCGGTCTTGGCGGTTCTTGTGATTTTGGCTGGCACATCAAAAATTTCTGCAATGGAAGAAGAATTGAATTTGGTACAATTAGCGGAGATGGTGTCCGTTATTTTCTCGATGCTGGGAAAACTATATCCGCCAGCTGTCTGGATTGGAAGCGCAGCCGCATCGGGAAACATTCTGGTTTGTCTTGCCTGTTTCGGTCTGTTTTTTGCTGTTTTTATCGCTGTGGCAGCGGCAGTTTCCATAAGATTTTCTTTTATATGCCAGAATCTTTACAGCAATCTTGCAAAACATAACTATCATCTTGGGCAGCTAAAAAAAGAATCTTTGTTGATATCACTGTGCAAACGTGAATTAAAACGGTATTTTTCTTCCAGTATTTATGTAACAAATACGATGATTGGACCAATTTTGGGAGTGGTTTTTTCCGCAGTACTTCTTTTTGTTGATCCAGCGTCTGTAATAAAAGAAATACCATTAAATGTAGATATCAACAAGTTAATTCCATTTGCAATTGGCGGAATCTTTTGTATTATGACAACCACAGCGACAAGTATTTCTATGGAAGGAAAGAACTGGTGGCTGATAAAAAGTCTGCCGCTCACAACAAAAGCCATTTTAGATGCAAAGATTTTGATGAATCTGGTGCTGATACTGCCATTTTATCTTATCTCGGAATTGCTGTTGATTATTGCGTTAAAGCCAAATTTTCTGGAATTGTTATGGCTGTTGATCATTCCGGCTGCAATTAGCTTATTTTCTTGTGTGTATGGTATTACCATCAACCTGCATTTTCCAGTTTTCAACTGGGAGACGGAAGTGAGTGTGGTAAAACAGAGTGCATCGTCCATACTTGGCGGGCTGGGTGGATTTATCATTGCTATTTTATGTGTCTTTGGCATTACAAAAATTCCTGAAAACTATATGGATCTTTGGAATGGTGCTGTGTGTATCGTAATTTTAGCAGTTACAGCAGTACTGTATTGGAAAAACAATCAGACAGATCTGCGCAAGATAGGGTGAGAAGAGCTTCTAGCTGTTCACAGCAAGGGCTGCTTTGTGAAGAAGTACTAAGTCTCACACTGAAAAACGCCAAAATCAGGCGTTTTTCTTTTTGATTTGGGTTGTGACATGTTGACAAAAGCGCTTTTTCGATATACTCTAATACTACAGCGAACGTTTATTTTTTATTTGCTGCAAAGTTACACGCAAAAAACAGTGCAGAAATGGAGAAAGAATGGAGTTTCAAATCAGGGAATATAAAAATTATAATAAACAGGAAATTCTTGCATTATATCAGAGTGCAGGCTGGTCAAATTATACTTCTGACCCTGATATGTTAGAAGAAGCTTATCGGCATTCGCTGAAAATTTATGCAGCTTATGTTGAAGAAAAGCTGATTGGAGTGATCCGCGTGACAGGGGATGGATACTCTGTTATTGCAATTCAGGATATTCTCGTATTTCCAGAATATCAGCGTCAGGGCATTGGAAGGGCGTTCATAAGAAAAATACTGGAGGACTATCAGAGTGTTTATCAGAAGATATTATTGACAGATAATACACCAAAGACAATCCAGTTTTACAGATCAACGGGATTTTCGGCAGTTGAGGATATCGAGTGCAGAGCGTTTATTAAAATGTGGTAACGAAAAAGAATAGAAATAGATATAAAAAACCTAAGAACTGCTGTTGTGCAGCGTTGGTATGATAGATTGAAGTCGCAGCAAAGCCGCAACAAGGAGGTTAAATGGAAGAATCAGGTTCAACAGAAAATAATTCCAAAGCCCTGCGTTTTCTGCGCTGGCCGTGGAATATTGTGATTTATGTTTTGCTCGCGGTTGTATTTCGCATTTTTGCAATTCCGCTTATTTTGGCATTAACATGGTTTCAAAACAAACAAAATCCGCACGGCGCGGCGGAAGGATATTGTTTAAGCCGTACCAGAAAACAGCTGAAAGGAGTTCTTTGGTCGCTTTTATTTTTATTTATTGGAGCGGCATTAGCAGCGTTTTTTTATGTTGGATGGAAAAAGGATCATGCCGACTGGGACAGAAAGGATATTATATCTTTGATTGTGTCGGGATTGGGCGCGGTAGTAATGACCATTCTTAGTATTTATCAGTTCTATACTTCTTTGAGGGATACATTTTTTCCGGGGAAAAGCAGGCTGGCAAAATCCATCCGGGAACAACTTCCTTATCCTGAGGAAGCACCGCCGGTAAAAGAATTGTTTGCTATGGTAGATCAAGACCTTGAGGAAAATGGTTTGTGGTTTGATTCGGTTGGTATTGGAAAGGAGTGGGTTCTTGGGGATATGGCAAACCGAATCGACCGGATTCGGGGTATTTTTACTGTGGATCGAATTCACCAGCACAATACGCAGACAGGCATTCGTTCATACCGCACGCTGGAACTTGTCTTAATTGACAACCGCTGGAAAAAATCGGTGACTGCCTTTTACAAACCGAAGGAACTTCAGGCGGCAGCAGAATATCTTTCCTTAAAAGTGCCAGGTGCTGTCTGTGGAAAAAATCTTCAGTATGCTGACTTTTTGGCGATGGATGAAAACCAGAGAGAAACTTTTGAACGAAAATTTATGCAGACAAAAAGTTGACTTTATCAATGAAAATATAAGGTATTTTTATAGAACGAAAAACAATTTGCATTAGGAGAATAACAATGGGAAGAGCATTGAGCAGAGAGGTTAAGCAGGCGCTGCAGGATATTTATTATAACGAGCGGACAGGGCGCGGAAAAGAAGCGTTTGCGCTTTTGGAAAAAGCTTCGGAAGCGGGGGATGGGGATGCATCTTGTATATTGGCAAGATGTTTGTCCGGTTCTAGTTATGTATGGGCAGGACATGGCTTTCCAGAAGATGATGAAAAAGCTGCAAAATTATTGCATAAATCTGTAGAACAGGGCAGTGCGCTCGGAGTGCTGGTGACAATGCGATGCCAGGAACTGACGCCGGAATTAGAACAGCGTATGCCGTTTGCCAGTTTGCAGGAAGCATTTGATATTGCGCATGCGCAGGCGGAAGACGGGGACGCTTTTTGTCAGTATGTTGTTGCAAACTCTTATTTTTGGTGGGATTTTCTGCGGATTCAAAATGCAGATAAAAAGTTTTTTCGAAGCGAAGCAGACCAGAAAGCGTATATGCGGGAAAATATTTCAAAGTGTGAGGATTTATTCTGGAAAGCTCTGCGGGGCGGAATCTATTTTGCGGCAAATAATTTAAATCGTTATTATACCAAGGGGGATGAAGATATTATTGCGCCGCAGCCTGAAAAAGCGAGAGACCTCTGGAAAATCGGCGCAGAGTACGGACATCCGCTTCATCAGATGATCTATGCAAAAGATCTGGAGGAAGCCGGAAGAAATAAGGAAGCTTTGGAGTGGTACACGCGCGCCGCGGAAGGCGGAGAGCCGGAAGCATGGGGAAATGTAGGACGTTTTTACTATAATGGTATTGGAACAGAGAAAGATGAATCTTATGCTGTCCAGTGTTTTGAAAAGGGTGTGCAAAAGGGCGATATCAACAGTTATAACAGACTTGGTGGGGCGTATTTTTACGGCAGGGGCATCAGACAGGACTATGCAAAAGCGTTTGAACTGCTGTCTTACACATTTGACAAAGGCAGTAAATGGGGTGCGTATTATCTTGGAAGATGCTGCTTTGAAGGATGGGGTGTTCCAAAGGATTATGAGAAGGCAAGAAAGTATTTGGAGCAGGTAAACTGGAACAGCAGCGATACCTGTTATTTATTCGGTATGATGTACATCCGCGGTCTTGGTGTGGCACAAGATCTGCCAAAGGGCATCGCTTACCTGCAAAGCGCCGGAAACCATAAAGAAGCCAGAGAAGAACTGCTGCATTACAGAAAAACTCTTTTTGGAAAATGGGTTCGCAGGTAAAGCGAGAATTCTTATTTTGCCCTGCACCAGCGCACCAGAGAGATCCATATTCCGGCAATACTTGCGAACAGGGGAATCAAGTAGGCAGCAAGTTGTTTTCCGCTTGAAAATTCATATCTTGCAAGAAGCCAGTAAATTGCTTTTTCTCCAAGAAAATTTGGAATTCCAATAAAAAACAGAGCTGGCGGGACAAGAAGCAACAGAACAGAACATAAAACAGCTGTTCGCTGTTCTTGAAAAAATGAAGTCAGCACCATTGTGCAGGCTGCGAAAAAAATAAGAACAAGCAGCCGCAAAAGATAGAGAAATAAAAGGTATCCAGCGATGGAAAATGAGACAGGAACATCGCGGAAATCGGCGATGGAACGAACCGGCGCGCCGGGGCATGGAAGCCCGTACTGGCGAATCATTTCCATAAATTCAAGACTGTATGCGAGCAGCCAGACAATAATACAATTTATCAGGGCTACAAAAGCTTTTGCCCGGAAAAGCTCTAATCTTCCGCGGCTCATAGAGCGAAGCAGCGGGTACATTCCTTTTTGCTTTTCGCAGGGGAACAATACGGATACCAATAAAACAACAGCGGCGATTGAAAGCAGCGCTCTTGCCTGATCGCGGAACGATCTTCCAGACCATTCGTCCACTTCGTTTTTACGAGGAGAAAAATAAGCTTTATAGCCGAATGGATTTACAACAGAAAGTTTTGTTCCATGCGTGATTTCGTAATCCGTCAGCCCTTCAATATAAGCGTCAAATTCCATAAGAGCAGATAGTTGTTCATACGTTAATTTTCCCTGTTCTGCTTTTTGTTTTTGCGCTTCCAAAAAGGCAAAAGTTTCCTCCGTTACCTCTCCTTCAAAATCTTGATAATAGTCAAGAAGAATGGCTTCTTCAAAAGTATAGAGAACGGTTTTTGCCGACGGCAGGCGGATCATCATAATGGCAAATAAAAATAGAATAATAAGCCCGCGCCCGGAGATAAGCTGTTTGAACAGTTCGGAAAAAAACGTATTTGTCTGCATAGAAACAGCAGCAAACTTTTTTTGAATTTTGTCGAAAAAGTTTGCAAACAGCTTTGCACCGGAAACCGGATATTTTTTGATCTGAACAAAAACCGCGGCAAAACATGAAATAAAAAACAGCACAATAAGCCCGGCAAAAGCTCCGAGCGTAGAAGAAACCGGATTGGTAAAAAGATTTAAGTTCTGGTACACCGTAAAAAATTTATTCCCTGCAAGCAGCGGAAACAGATTGATAAATTTAAAAACATTCGTAAAGCTCTGTACAGGAATAAACTGATAGGCTAAAAATTCAAAACCTAATATTGTACCTGCTGCCAGCACTGCGCCGCCAGTCGAAGCAAAACAGGACATAACTGCGTAAAACAACACGCCAAACGCCGCCAGTACCAGAATTTTTAACAGAAAGCGAGTTAGAATAAATTCTCCTGCTGTAATTGCAAGCGTACACTGACCGAATTCTGGAAGCGATTGAAGCGGCGCGGAGAGAATCTTTGAAAGCTGTGCAAATTCTCTGTAAAAGCAAAAGGAAAGCAGCAGAGTAGACCCATAAAAAACAAAGGTCAGCAATATACTCGACACAGTGAGCGCTCCAATCCGCCGAAGCGCCAGAAAAAGCCGCCCGGAAGCAGAAGCATGAATAATATGCCACAATCCTTTTCTTCGCTCGCGGAAAAATTCTGCGACAAGCAGCAAAAGCACAGCCAGAGCAAAATAATCCGTTCGTTCTTCCTTAAGCCAGGCAGAAATGCCAAGTACAGGAATCAGTGCAACATCAACATCCGCAATTTTCTGAAAATCTTTTGCAGTCCGCAGAATGTTTTTTTTAGAAAACGAGCCTTCTTTTGCAAACTGTTTAATTTTGCTCATACGCTCTGCATTTTTTAACACCTGAGCAACCGAATTCGTATATCCAGAAAGATAATTGATTTGTTCGAGCAGTAAATTGTTTGCGCTTCTCTGGATTTGCGTGGAGCGTGAATCGGGAAGTTGTTCAGGAACAATAATTCCTTTTTTTGTAATAAATTCATTATACATTAAATCATAAGCTTCAAGGTTTTGTCCTCTTTTTTTTGCTTCCTCATAATTATGTAAAAAGCTGTAAGCGTCCAGAATATCATTTTCCGCAGTAAGCTGTAAAGCGAATGCTTTCAATTCTTCTGACGCAGGATTATCTTTCAATTCAGATTGATACTGTATCAGCCGGTCAAGGTAAGTCTGCACAACTTCCTCCTGTTTTTCTGATCTTTGCGTCTGCCAGAATAAAATCCCATTGATTAGAATAAGCGCACAAAATACGGTCAGCAACAGTGGAGAGCCAAATGATTTTTTAAATTCCATCGCCGCGTCCCTGCCCTTCGAGATAATATAAGTAGACGTCCTCCAGATCAATATGATCTGTTACCGGAACAAAACCTTCCGGCAGTTCATCCGCCACAAGCCTTAGTTTTAAACCCTGCCTGCCCTGATATACATTTCCAATCTGGTATTTTTTCTGCAGCGCCGCAACTTCCTCCCGTGTAACAAGTCCTTCGCCGACTTTGCCGGAAATCTCCTCAATCAATGCGAGGGGAGAAGCTTTTTTTAACAGTTCCCCCTGCCGGATCAGTAGTACTTCCGTTGCGATACTTTCGATATCGCTTACAACATGAGTTGCAAATAAAACAATTTTATTGGTTGATAGTTCTGAAATATAATTTCGAATACGAATGCGTTCTTCCGGGTCAAGCCCTGTTGTCGGCTCGTCCAAAATTAAAATGGAGGGATTTCCAAGAAGTGCCTGCGCAAGCAGAACACGCTGTTTCATTCCTCCCGAAAATGAGCCAAGCCTGCGGTGAGCCACCGAAGAAAGCCCTACTAAATCGAGCAGCGCGCTGATCTCCTGCTTTGCCTGTTTTTTCGGAATTCCCTTCACACCAGCAATATAATATAGAAAACGGTTCGCACTGAATTCATCATACATTCCCTGCTGCTGCGGCATATAACCGATTTCTCTGCGAAACTTTTCTTTGAGAGTCAGAATTTCTTTGCCATTAAAATAGATATTTCCCGAAGTTCTTTTTACATTGTCCGTTAAAAGATTCATCAATGTGCTTTTTCCCGCCCCATTTGGACCAAGAATCCCATAGATGCCTTCCGTCAAAGAAACAGTAAAATGATTCAGAGCAATTTTGGTTTTGTAGTTTTTGGTAAGGTTTTCAAACTTTAATTCCATTATCATACCTTTCATTTTTGGAGTTTTTCAATTTAAAATTTTTAAGGTTCTGACCACTCTGAGAAATCAAAAATCATCCATTCCAGCTCCGGGTCATTTAATCGATCGGTATCAAGAACCGCATAAGCATAAGGTTTATCACTTCCCTGAGAATAAGTACAGACCAGGTAATTATCAAAATGCCCTTCTAGAAAAAAATAATTTGAAGTTGGAGTAAAGATTCCAGTTTCAGTTACAATATTGCCTTCCCAGTCATAAAAAATAAGTAAATTTGGATTATTCTCAGCTGGTAAAAGAAATCCATCTTTGTAAAAGCGCAGCCACCGCTGAGTTTCCAAAGGATCGCTTGTGAATGTATAAAGACAATGTTCTTCACCAGTTTCCGGGTTCCAGCGAACCACCGCCTTACTTGTCATCCAGTACCAGTTTCCATCATCAGCAAGATAGCTGACCCATTGACATTCTCCTTTATATAATTGAGAAATTTTACCGTTTTTTGTATTATAACAATAAAGTTCGCTGGTATTGATATTTGTATCACGAAATTGAAAGTAAATTTTACTGCCGATACCATAAATGCTGGAAAACGTAAAAGTTCCTCTTTTTGAGGTCTCAAACGGCTGTGTTTTTTCATATAAAATTTCCGGTTCGCCGCCGGAAACTGGGAGCCGTACAAACCGGGAAATCGCCTCATCCTTACTGTATAAGGAATATCCAGCATAGAGATATCCGCGATGAGCAATTAGTGATGTAAAAATATGTCCATTAATATATTCCTTAGCATCATAATCAACAAACGTTCCGATCTTTTCTCCACCACTGCCGTCCGTTCGAAGATAAGAAGCAGTGTGCCAGGAAGAAGCAGTATGCCAAGAAGTATCTGTTACAATTAATTGATCCTGATAGCTGCAAACCCCGGATTGCGGTTTATAAGCGTTGCATTCGTTTGTATTGTGACTGCAGTTTGGTTTGGAGCAGAGCGGATAAGATTCCCCGGTTTCCAGATTAAGACAGTAAATATAAAAACTCGGATTTACATATAAGATGGAGTCAGCCAAAGTCGTTCCTTTGATTTCGCTGCGGTTATCATCATAGCCCGGAACATACTCTTCACCAAAGTCTGCAAATTCATCTTTCTTTCCGCAGGAAACCAAAAGCAGAGCAGATAGAAGAAAAAGAAAAAATGCTCTTTTTTTCATAAATAAAATCCTTCCGTTTATTATAAGCTGGATTTCGATATTTTTTATCGTGGATGGTTGACAGAAATAAATTTTTAAGTTAAGGTTCCGACCACTCTGAGAAGTCAAAAATCATCCATTCCAGCTCCGGGTCATTTAATCGATCAGTATCAAGAACCGCATAAGCATAAGGTTTATCACTTCCCTGAGAATAAGTACAGACCAGGTAATTATCAAAATGCCCTTCTAGAAAAAAATAATTTGAAGTTGGAGTAAAGATTCCAGTTTCAGTTACAATATTGCCTTCCCAGTCATAAAAAATAAGTAAATTTGGATTATTCTCAGCTGGTAAAAGAAATCCATCTTTGTAAAAGCGCAGCCACCGCTGAGTTTCCAAAGGATCGCTTGTGAATGTATAAAGACAATGTTCTTCACCAGTTTCCGGGTTCCAGCGAACCACCGCCTTACTTGTCATCCAGTACCAGTTTCCATCATCAGCAAGATAGCTGACCCATTGACATTCTCCTTTATATAATTGAGAAATTTTACCGTTTTTTGTATTATAACAATAAAGTTCGCTGGTATTGATATTTGTATCACGAAATTGAAAGTAAATTTTACTGCCGATACCATAAATGCTGGAAAACGTAAAAGTTCCTCTTTTTGAGGTCTCAAACGGCTGTGTTTTTTCATATAAAATTTCCGGTTCGCCGCCGGAAACCGGAAGTCGTACAAACCGGGAAGTTGCTTCATCCTTACTATATAAAGAATATCCAGCATAAAGATACCCGCGGTGTGCAATTAGTGATGAAAAAGTATCGCCATTGATATATTCCTTGGCATCATAATCAACAAACGTTCCGATCTCTTCTCCACCGCTGCCGTCTGTTCGGAGATAAGAAGCAGTGTGCCAAGAAGTATCTGTTACAATTAATTGATCCTGATAGCTGCAAATCCCGGATTGCGGTTTATAAGCGTTGCATTCGTTTGTATTGTGACTGCAGTTTGGCTTGGAACAGAGCGGATAAGATTCTCCGGTTTCCAGATCAAGACAGTAAACATATATTTCATTATTTACATATAAAATGGAACCGTCCAGAGCAGTCCCTTTAATTTCGCTGCGGTTATCATCATAGCCTGGAACATACTCTTCGCCAAAGTCTGCAAATTCATCTTTCTTTCCACAGGAAACCAAAAGCAGAACGGATAGAAGAAAAAGAAGAAATGCTCTTTTTTTCATAAATAATACCTCTTTCTGTAAGTAAAAAAAGCCCTTCCAGATAATTTGCTGTATTCTGAACAAAAAACAAGAATACATTGGAATGGCTTTTTTGATTGTTAGTTCTTCCTATCGCTAAGGTCGATTACCTGGTAGCCTTCTACCGAATGCGTGGAAGTCGCGCTTTTTGCGGTAGCGCCTGAGATGGAAACGGTTGCTGTTGCAACATACCTGTCAGAACCAGAACCATAGATATTGTTACTATAAGTTCCATTTGAATATTGAAATACAGCACTGATTGTTGCAGAGTTCCTAGCTGGTTGCTGGGTAACTGTTTTTGCTGTTGCTGAACTTCCAGACAGTGTTAAAGTTGCACTCCATTCAACAGATCCGTACATGCCACTGGAACTTGCCCTTGTCAGAGGTATTTCCAAAACTCCGCTTTCACTTGCGGCGTCTGTCAGTACTCCTTTGCCTCCAACTGCCAGAACAGCAGCCATTGCAAGCGCGAAAAGCTTTTTCCTATTTTTGTTTCTCATACAATTCTCCATTTCTGCGTTGCTTTTCTTCCATAAGCAAATTTGTGTCAAGCAACACACAGACACAAATTGCGGCGTGAAAAATTTCTTTTTCCCAATATTTTTCTGACCGAACAATGTAAAATATTGTAGGAAACGACATTATTATAATCTATTTTCTAAAAATTGTCAATATATTTGGAAGAAAATTATAAATTTATTCTTATTTGACTGGAATTTTATTTGTTTTAAATAGTTCAAGTGTTTATTTTTTGATTATACGTACAAAAAAAGAAAAAACTTGCATTTGACAGAAAATTACAGTATGATAATTTTATTAAAAAGAATTCTGATCAAAATACCAGTGAGCGCAGGGCAGTGTTTCTTGATTGTTTGTAGGATAGATAACAAGTTTAAATGCATGAAAGAATAAGTTTATGCTGTCGGCAGACCGTGGGGGAAAGATTGAAATTTTTGATTTTGCGAATGGGAGAAAAAATGGTATATTTTACAGCAGATCTGCATTTTTATCATAAAAATATTATTAAGAATACAAATCGCCCGTTTCAAGATGCTGATGAAATGAATCGAATTTTAATTCAAAAGTGGAATGAGCGAGTAAATTTTAATGATGATGTGTATATTCTCGGCGACGTTACCATGAGAGGACCTGAGATGGCAGCGGCGGTTTTGTACGCGCTAAAAGGAAAAAAACATTTGGTTCGCGGCAATCATGATGGTTTTGCAGACCGGGATAATTTTGATGTATCGCTTTTTGCCTCAATTCAAAATTATGCTGAAATTGTTGTTGATAATACAAAATTTATTTTGTTCCACTATCCTCTTTTGGAGTGGAATCAGGCGTATAAAGGTAGTATTATGCTGCATGGGCATCAGCATAATCATGCAGATTATAATATTGAAAATCGCAGAAAAGGAATTTTGCGCTATGATGTTGGAGTCGATGCAAATGCTATGTCGCCAGTGAGCGCAAGAGAAATTATCTTGTTTTTTGAGGGGACAGTAAATTATTTTCAATCGCGCAGGTAAAAAAAGTGAAGGGGGATGCTGTGAGACCGTCAGAGACAGAAGTTTATATTTTAAAATGTCTGGAAATTATGCCGGAGATTATTTTTTCAGAAGAATTTTTATTGCTGGATCACAAGCGTTTGGTTCCTGAATTGCTGGGTTATTCCGATGACCCATTTCGGCGGATTATGCAGTATTATGATATTTTAAAAGGTGATTTTGGAAAAGGATTGGAAAGCCGCGTTGTGGCGAAGGAGGTATTTCGTCAGTATGGATGGAATTTTCAGTGCTGTGATGAAATCAATCCTTTTTATCCTGTTTTTGCGAGAGATCTTGTTGCGTATTCCAGCTTAAATCCTGGATTAAACCGCACGATTTATAAAAGTTTCAGCGAGGAGACAAGGAATTCAAAGTGTATGCTGTACAAGCAGGGAGAAACTGGAGAACTAAAAATCTACACCAATGGCAGAATGCAGGAATGCAGCAGAAGAATGCTTGCAAGGGAGTATTTGGAGAAGAACAGTCTCCAGAGCTTTATTATAGATGAATATTATTTTAAAGAGAAAGAACATGCCAACCGAAAGGAACTTGCCGGTCTGTGTCACTGCACGGCAAATTTTATGCCATGTCTGCCGCCCGTTGGGGATGAATTGTTATTTTCTGAGGTAAAGAGTACACTTCCTGATGTGAAAGATTTTTTCAATTTGATGGTTGATAAAATACAGTTGTGCATAAGGCGGAATATGGAGCTTATCTGTACCGTGGATGGCAAGAAAAAAATTATTGATATTGTCCTGCTGCAAAAATGGCATGAGTGGCTTGTATTGCATCGGGAAGAGTATTGTCTTGAAGATTATTATTTTGTGACAGAGAAAGATGGCAAAAAAGAAATCTGTGGTATTCCGCTGTTTGAAGGGCAGGCATTGGGACATGCGCTGCCAGACAAACAGGATGCACGCGGGATGAACCAGTGTGTGAGAGAAATGATTCAAAGAATTCGGGCGCGGGCAGAAAGAATGCATGTTGCTAAGAAATCCAGTTCCCTTCTATTATAACATGTTCTAGGTTTAGTTCGCCATCTACAATCAGCAAGTCCGCTGTTCTGCCGCATGCGATGGATCCGATTTTGTCTGCCAGTCCAACTGCTTTTGCCGGAAGGATGGTGGCGGCACTGAGTGCTTGTTCCAGCGGTATACGAAAACGGACTGCGTTTTTTACCGCGTCAAACAATGTGATTGTGGAACCTGCAAGAGTACCGTCGGAAAGATATGCTTTTCCATTTTTTACTTCGATTGGAAGCCCTCCTGCCGTGTAGCTCCCATCCGAAAGACCCGTTGGATTGATTGAGTCCGATATTAAAATGATGCGTTCCGGCATTGCAGAAAACATCATATGGATAACCGCTGGATGAATATGAATACCGTCGCTTATTATTTCAGCGTTTAGTCCAAATTCAAAAGCGGCGCCGATCACTCCCGGTTCGCGGTGCAGAAGCGGATTCATGGCATTGAACAGATGTGTAACGTGGGAAGCGCCGGCTTTTGCAGCAGCTTTAGCAGTTTTATAATTACATCCGGTATGAGCGATGGAAATCGTAAATTGCTCTTTATTGTTTTGAATAAAATCAATCGCTCCCGGCAGCGAAGGATCAAGGTCAAGCAGACGAATTGTGCCGCCAGACAAAGATTGATATTGGTCGATAAGTTTTTGTGAGATTGGGCGCAGGTATTTTTCATCATGCGCGCCCTTTTTTTCTATGCCAAAGAATGGTCCTTCCAGATGAATACCCTGAATTTTTGCGCCGCCGATATATTTGTCGGTCTGTATTTTTATGGTCTGCCGAAGATCCTCCATTGCCTGTGCAAGCTGATTCTCCTCGTTTGTCATTGCTGTGGCAAGAATTGAAGTTACGCCGTGTTTTGCATAAAACACACACATTTCTAACATTTGTGTTGGATTTAATTTTGAAAAATCGTAGCCAAGACAGCCATGTGTATGAATATCAAACAGACCAGGCCATACCATTTTTCCTGTGCAGTCAAAAATCTGTTCGCCGTTTTCAGAATAAATTGCTGGCGGATTGTTTGAATCAAGTTTCTGACTTGCATTGACAGTATCAAAATTTCGCTGATTGTTTAAATTGAATTTCTTGTTTGCATTGACGTGATCAAAATTTCGCTGATTGTTTAAATTGAATTTCTCGTTTGCATTGACGTGATCAAAATTTCGCGGATCGTTTAAACGGAGTTTCTGATTTGTATTATGATTAGAAATCTGCTTATTGTCCAAACAATATTTTTTTATATCAATAATTTTTCCATTTTGAATCGTAATATCCGCCGTGTAGAATTTCCCGTCAAGAAAGGTGGAAGCATTTTTTAATAACATAATATTCTCTCAATATAGTATTTGCCGAAAACTTGCAGTGAATCAGCAAGAACTTTCCTTGTTTTTCGAGGAGGAAGCGTTAGCTTCATAACAATAAATTACAGTAAGATCTGGATGGAGCTGTAAAATAGATGCAGGAACGAACGGGGTAACTGGACCATACAGCGCTTTTTCTAAAATATTTTGTTTGTCCGAACCGTTAGCGATAAGGAGGATTTTTTTTGCCTGCATAATGGTTTTGATGCCCATCGTGATTGCATGGGTTGGAACGTCGTCGATGCTGTGAAAAAAACGGGCGTTTGCCTGAATGGTGGAATTGTTAAGTGCGACAAGATGCGTGCATTTTTCAAAAGCGTCGCCAGGTTCGTTAAACCCAATATGTCCGTTATGACCAATGCCAAGAAGCTGCAAATCAATTCCGCCAGCATCGGAAATCAAAGTTTCGTAGCGAGTGCATTCTGCTTCCATATCTGCCGCTTTTCCATTTGGAATATGAAGACTAGTTGGAGCAGCATTAATATAGGAAAAGAAATGGTCATCCATAAAATGTCGGTAGCTCTGTACATCTTCTTTGCCGAGACCGACATATTCATCTAAGTTAAATGTTGTTATTTTCGAAAAGTCAATATCACCTTTTTTGTACCAATCAACAAGCTGCTGATAAGTGCCGATTGGAGTGGAACCCGTTGCGAGTCCCAGCACACTGCGCTCATTTAAGATAACCTGCGCAGAGATGATATTTGCCGCTTTGTGGCTTAGATCTGTATAATTGGAAGCTTGGATAATTTTCATAAAATTTGGCAGGAGCAAACCCAGGTTCGGCTGTTTTTTCGAAAATGTTGATGAAAGTATTTCCTTCGTCGAACTTATATTTACTGCAAATTGCAGCTCTTTGTAGACAGGACTTACTTTTGTCGAAAAATTTAAAAGAAGTGATTCATACAATAACAAACAGTCGCCACACAACTTTTGAACATTAAGGCGGCGGCTGTTTAAAAATAAAATACACGAGTTTTTTAGTTAAATATATTTTTTATAAGTGTTTTTCAAAAGGTTTGCTGCAGTATTAAATTATAACGATCACTTCTTCAAAAATGGGAAAGCACCGTTCTCCTTGTATGATAAAGTAGTAGTGTTTATCGTCCCTCTCCAAGGACTGTGTGCTATTTGGTTTCGGCAATTACGAAACTTATTTTTTTTATTTTTAAGCCTTGCCAGCCACTGTGCCGTACACTTCAATCTGGCTTAATGCCGGGAATGGAGATGGGTCGTCCGCCTTGATCAAACGGCAGAACGTCAGGCTTGTAATCTCACGGGACGAAAAGGTAAGATTATGGGCGCGCGTACTTTTTTCGAGGGAAAAAGTTTCGCTGCTGCCGTCGGAAAAATCAATGCTGACTTCTCTCCACCAGTTGTCGTGTGGAAAATCGGCGCGCGTGTAAAGTATAATTTTATCTGTGATAATTTTTCTGCCGAAATCGATGGTCATTGCAGCGTCGTCCTGGCGGTTGATGCCCCAGGATTCGTAAGGCCATTCGCCGTGCGAGAGATTTGCGCGCACACCGTCAATCGCATTTTTGGCGGCAAAAACCGATTCGCCGCGCGTTTCAACATTTGCAGTTGCGTGGGGATAGCACGGTACATCGCGGTGCTGGTCCGCCGGGTTTAAGGCGAGATTGCGGTACGCTGCCACTTCGTCCGGTCGTGCGGTTTGGACATAGAGATAATGGAGACTGCCGGAAAATACTTTTGGTGAATAGCTGATGCGTTTTTCGCCAAAAGGAATTAAGTATGAAACATCATCCGTAATGTAAACAAAGGAAACGCCAAGCGCATCGTCTACCTGCCAGTTTAAATGAATGTTTTTTTCAGAAGAGAGCAGTACAATCTGGTCACCTTCTTCATAAGTGCGCGATACAACAAGATCCGTAAAATCTTCTCCTGTGCTTTCTGTTATAATATTATTATTTTTGTCAATAATCCTTAAAGTTAATATGCTCATAATTATCCTCCATTTTGTGTTGCTTTGTTATTTACATTCTCTGAAACAAATTGTGTACATTTTCCAATCATATGGCGCAGGTATAATATCTACCGATATTATACCATGTTTTTCAAACATGGTACTCTCCGAGGGATGCGCACGATTCGCCAAAGTATTTGTCCTCCCGTTGGTCGGACGCAAATCGGCGCTGGTATAATATCTACCGATATTATACCAGAAATTAGGAGAGTGTAAATAGTTTTCTATGGGTATATTGTGTTTATGGACTGCATGGCAAAACGCATAGAGGAATGCTGTACAGAATGGCTTTTTGCTTGTCGCAATTTGAGAGAAAAAGGTTTACAAAATCTTTCCTCTGTGTTACCATTCTACTTGGCAAAAGTAGTTCGACCAAATTGGTTTAAACTACTTTTTCTATGCGCGGGCGCGGCAAAATGATTATGACAAGGAGCAGATTTATGCTGTTGCTGAAAGCAAAATAAAGAAATTTTTCTGATTTCAGGGACAGCAGAAAATGCAATTTGGTATCTTGTCGCTGCCGGATAAAAATGAAACCAGAAGGGCGTTGTAAATTTGTGTCTGCACTTTGACACAGATTGCTTATGCGGGAAAAATAACGCAGAAAGGGAAAAGTTTTATGAAGCTGATTTATGATGTTGAGGATAAGCCAAAATTTGGAGCTTTGGTAGTGTTTGCGATTCAGCAGCTTTTGGCGATTATGGCGGCGACGCTCGTTGTGCCAATGATTGTCGGACACAATATGAGTTCTGCGGCAGCGCTGTTTGGCGCAGGTGTCGGCACGTTGGTCTATGTGTTGTTTACAAGGAAAAAAAGCCCTGTATTTTTGGGATCATCGTTTGCTTTTATCAATTCGATGAGCGCGGCGTTTGCAGGCGGCGTATCGATGTCGCTCGGATATCTCGGTTTGATTGCAGGCGCGGTTTTTGCCGGGCTTGTGTATGTTGTAATTGCTTTTGTAGTAAAGCTGGTTGGGGTGAACTGGATCAACAAGCTGATGCCTGCGGTTGTGATTGGTCCAACTGTGGCGATTATCGGACTTTCTCTGGCGGGAAATGCAGTTGGAGATCTGACAAGCGGCGGTGTGAAGGATGCAGCAGGAGTGTCCGTTGCCACCCGGTCTGTCGCTGTTTTGTGCGGGCTTGTAACTTTGGCTGTAACGATGTTATGTTCGACTTACGGGAAGAAAATGGCAAGACTGATTCCGTTTATCTGCGGTATCCTTGCAGGTTATGGGGTTTCTGTTCTATTTACCATAATCGGGAATGCCGCTGGGATTGACTCGTTGAAAGTGCTTAATTTTGAGCCGTTCGAAAAACTTGTTGAGGGCGGCGTCGGGCTAAAGACATTTTTCCAGATACCGGATTTTACTTTTTTTACAGCAAAAGATGGTTTTGGTGAACTTTCAGCTTCCTATCTTGCGACAGTTGCAGTCGCGTATATTCCTGTTGCGTTTGTGGTGTTTGCGGAACACATTGCCGACCATAAAAATATTTCTTCTGTGATTGAGCGTGATCTTTTGGAGAAGCCAGGTCTTCACCGGACGCTGCTTGGAGATGGCGTTGGTTCGATGGTTGGCGCGCTGTTTGGAGGCTGTCCGAATACGACCTACGGCGAATCGGTAGGGTGCGTGGCAATTACGAGAAATGCTTCCATCTATACGATTCTTTCTGCCGCGGTCGGAGCGATACTGATTTCCTTTCTCTCGCCGTTTATCGCGTTCGTCAATTCTATTCCGCCGTGCGTAATGGGCGGTGTGTGTATGGCGCTGTATGGATTTATCGCGGTGTCCGGTCTGAAAATGGTTCAGCAGATTGATCTTGGAAAGAACAAGAATTTGTTTGTTGTATCGGTTATTTTGATTACAGGAATCGGCGGGCTTACGCTGGAATTTGGAAAGATTCGAATTACCTCCGTGGCATGTGCGCTTATTTTGGGAATTCTGGCAAATTTAATGTTAAAGAATGCGCCGGAAGAAGTATAAAGAAATTTGTACAAGGGATTGGAAAAGCACTTGATTGCAGATAACTGGAAGTGTAAGAAGAGTGCAGGATTTAAAAAATTTCTTGTAATTACGCAGGGGATTCGTCAGCATAGAAAGGAGGACGGCACTCCCGCCACCAAAAGCAGTGGGTTTTTGTGCCTGTAAAAATTTATGAAGATTGGATTTGACAATCAGAAATATTTAAAGATGCAGTCGGAGCATATTAGGGAGCGCGTCGGGCAGTTTGACAACAAGCTGTACTTGGAGTTTGGCGGCAAATTGTTTGACGATTATCATGCGTCGCGTGTGCTTCCTGGTTTTCTCCCAGATAGTAAGCTAAAACTTTTGTTGGAGCTTAAGGAACAGGCGGAACTGGTAATTGTGATCAGTGCGTCAGATATTGAGAAAAATAAAGTGCGTTCTGATATTGGTATTACTTATGATGATGATGTGCTGCGTCTAACGGATATGTTTCGGGGATTTGGGCTGTATGTGGGCAGCGTAGTTGTGACACAGTATGCAGGGCAGAGCAGCGCCGATTTATTTCAGAGCAGGCTGCAAAAACTTGGGGTAAAAGTGTACAAGCACTATTTGATTCCGGGCTATCCAAATAATATTCCGATTATTTTAAGCGGTGAAGGATATGGAAAAAATGATTATATTGAAACGACAAGACCGCTTGTTGTTGTGACTGCGCCGGGACCAGGCAGCGGAAAAATGGCAACTTGTCTATCTCAGCTCTACCATGAACATCGGCGCGGCATTCATGCGGGATATGCGAAATTTGAAACATTTCCTATATGGAACTTGCCGCTGCGCCATCCAGTAAATCTCGCTTATGAGGCAGCGACCGCAGATTTAAATGATGTGAATATGATTGACCCGTTCCACTTGGAAGCTTATGGGAAAATGACAGTCAACTATAATCGGGATGTGGAGATTTTTCCGGTACTTCAGACAATTTTCAACAGTATTTTTGGCGAGAGTCCGTACAAATCACCGACCGATATGGGAGTAAATATGGCAGGGAATTGTATTTGTGACGATGAAGTATGCAAAGAAGCATCGCGTCAGGAAATAATACGCCGTTATTACCAGGGGCTTTTGGGGCTGGTTGACGGAAGTGCGAAGGACGAGGAAGTGTACAAGCTTGAGCTTTTGATGAATCAAGCAAAAGTGACGACTGCCGACCGCAAAGTGGTCGGTGCAGCAAATGAAGCAGCGCAGCGTACTGGCGCTCCTGCGGCAGCACTTGAACTGCCGGACGGCGAGGTAGTAACCGGAAAGACAAGCAAATTGCTCGGCGCTTCCGCGGCGGTATTGCTGAATGCGCTGAAAGTGCTGGCAGGTATTCCAGATGAGATAAAACTGATCTCTCCATCCGCAATCGAACCGATTCAACGATTAAAAACAGAGTATCTTGGAGGAAAAAATCCTCGGCTGCACACGGACGAGGTGCTGATTGCGCTGTCCATCAGCGCAAAAGATGATGAAAATGCACAGAATGCACTTTCCCAGCTGCCAAATCTGCGCGGATGTCAGGTACATACTTCCGTTATTTTATCTTCCGTGGACACAAATTCATTTAAGCGGCTTGGTGTTGCGCATACCTGTGAAGCGTGCTATGAAAATAAACGGCTGTACCATTAACTGTTAAGCATTTCCATTCTCTGCCCGATATATTAGACAAGAAGTGAGTATCGGCGGCATTCTTACAAAGAGGAGATTTCCCTTTGTGTCAAGGACGACGTAGCAGAAGAAATGGAGGTCTGAGCGATGAAAATTCAATCAAGCAATGTCAACATGGCGTCACACCGCGATTATTATGCGGCTTATGAACAGAAATCAGCGTCTATTGTAACAACAGATGCAGAAGCGGCGACCATTGAGCTTTCAGGCAAATCAGGAAACATGATCGAGCAGCTTGACGAGAGCAAAAGACAGATTATGGAAGCCCGCAAGGAACGTGCGCAGGAGAATCTGAAAAAGGCGTTTGAGCGCATAAACAACCGGTCGAATGAGGTTTCTGAAAAAGGCGAGATGCAGCAGCCAAAAAGCGAGGATGAAGTGCAGCTTGAGATATTAAAGCGCATGATGGAAGTTTTAAAAAGGCTTCGGGGCGGTAATGCCGCAAGTGCAAGCGGTCAGTTAAAACAGCTTCAGGCACAGTATAAAAACGTAAAAAAGACTGAGGCAGGAGGTTATCGGCTGGAAGCGTCCGTTGGAAACGTAAGTTCGAGAGCAGTGACCGGCTGGACAAAAACAACTGTAAAATCAGCGTTCTTTGCCGAGACGGAAAATACATGCTACCAGGCGAGGGGCGTGGTAAAGACGGCGGACGGCAGAGAAATTAGTTTTGGCGTTGATCTTGAGATGTCGCGCAGTTTTTGTGCAAAGTATGAAAGTATGACGCAGGAAGAGTATATCTGCACCGATCCGCTTGTGATCAATCTTGATACGAATATTGGCAGTGTCAGCGATCAGAAATTTTTATTTGATCTCGATTCGGACGGCGAGGAGGAGCTTATCTCATTTGCAGGTGAAGGCAGCGGATTTCTTGCTCTTGACAAAAACGGCGACGGCAAAATCAACGATGGCAGCGAGCTGTTTGGAACAAAATCAGGCAACGGTTTTGCGGATCTTGCCGCTTATGACGAGGACGGAAACGGCTGGATTGATGAAAATGATGCTATTTTTAAGGATTTAAAGATCTGGACAAAAGATGCACAGGGAAATAATAAGTTGATCGGTCTTGGACAGGCGGGGGTTGGAGCAATCTATTTAGGATATTCTTCAACGCAATTTTCACTGAATGAGACGGAGACAAATCATACAAATGGAATTATCCGAAGCACCGGCGTATTTCTGAAGGAGAACGGCGGCGCGGGGACGATACAGCATATTGATTTGACACTGTAGAGTGTTTAGAGGATTTAAGAAGTTATTGATACGATAAAAAATATGGAGCGTTGCGGTTGCTATGCTCCATATTTTATGTGCGCGGACGCAGAAAGGAAACATCTATGGAATATTGTATGGTTTGCGAGAGAATCGACTTGATTAAAAATGGCAGGAATCCATATTTTGTAAAAGAACTGAATACAGGATATGTTGTAATTGGAGACCATCAGCGCATAAAAGGTTATTCTTTGTTTTTATGTAAAGAACATGCGACGGAATTACATTTTCTGGAACCGGATTTCAGGGATAAGTTTCTTCATGAAATGGCAATTGTGGCAGAAGCTGTTTACAATGCGTTTAAGCCGGATAAATTAAATTATGAGCTTTTAGGCGCCGACAGCGGCGTCCATATGCATTGGCATCTTTTTCCCAGAAGAAAAGGGGACACGGAAACGGGAGGACCTGTTTGGAAATTAGGCTCGGAATTGACAGCGGATGAATTTTTGCCAACGCCGCAGGAACTAGAGGATTTAAAAAATCGACTGTGTATAGAATTAGAAAAATTATTGGAAAAAGAAAAATAATTGTTGTTATTTTTGTGGCAGGGAAAGGAGAAGGTTTGAAATTATATGAAATTTTTGCATATTGAAATAAAGAGACTTGTGCTTGTAGTAATTGCGGTAATTGTGATGGGATTATGTCTGTCGTTTCTGGAGCCGTGCGGGTTTGGCACAGATCCATGCACTTGTATGAATTTAGGAATTTCCAGAAAAATCGGTATGACGCTTGGAAACTGGCAGGCGCTGTTAAATTGTATTTTATTTCTCGTTGTGATTGTGTTTGACAGAGGACAGCTGGGCTGGGGAACTGTGGCGAATATGTTTTTGGTCGGATACAGCTTTGATTTTTTTACATGGCTGAATGCCAAGTGGATGCCGGAGGGAGCGTTTGATTTTATGCCAGCGCGCATTCTTATTGTAATTCCGGCTCTGTTTGTGTTTGTACTTGCAGCCTCGGCTTATATGGCTTCTGACCTTGGAACATCTCCTTATGATGCGGTTCCGTTTATCATCGCGTCAAAGTGCAAAAAAATTCCGTTTCGTATCGTGCGTATGATTTGGGATATCTCCGTTTGTATTATCGGCTTTTTGTTTGGTTCGACCGTCGGCGTGGTAACTCTGATTATGGCGTTTGTGCTGGGCCCAGTAATCGCATGGATGAAAGAAAATGTGATTGGGAGGCTTTTGTATGGCAGAAACTGAATCGCTGGCACACAAGTTTGATCCGGTCTATAATAAAGAATCGAGAGTGCTTGTGCTGGGAACATTTCCATCTGCAAAGTCGCGGGAGATGAATTTTTATTATGGGCATCCCCAAAACCGGTTTTGGCGCGTGGTTGCAGCGCTGACAAAGCAGCAGGTTCCTCAGGATGTTCCAGCGCGCAAAAATATGCTTTTATCGGCGCATATTGCAGTCTGGGATGTGGTAAAAAGCTGCACGATTACCGGGGCGGCGGACGCTTCCATCCGCGATGTTGTGCCAAACGATATCAACCAGATTTTAAAAGAAGCTCCGATTCGGCAGATTTTTGCCAACGGAGCCAAAGCTTATGAACTGTATCGAAAATACCAGCAGCCATTGACAAAAAAAGAGGCGGTCCGGCTTCCGTCCACAAGCCCTGCCAACGCTGCGTGCAGCTTTGAAAAACTGTGCGAAGCATGGCAGGTTATCACAGAATTTTTATTATAGAAATCAATATGATTCAAATATTTATTTACTACTAATATTTCACACTATATTAGTAGTATTATTTATTTTAATAGTAATATTAAGACTATTTCGGCAGATCTTTTGTTCGTTTTGTGAAAAAATCCTTCCATATTGTAGGGTGGAACAGCGTCAGAAGCGGGAACAATTCCAGCCTTCCTGCCAGCATATCAAAAATCAGAACATATTTTGTAAAACTGTGAAAAATGCTGAAATTCTGTGTTGGTCCGACCAGTGCTAATCCAGGACCAATGTTGTTGATTGTAGCTGCAACTGCTGTAAAATTCGTGATAAGGTCTTTCCCTTCCAGAGAGACAAGAAAAACCGAACCGCAGAATAAAAGCATAAATGTAATAAAATATACATTGATGGAGCGGACTACTTCGTGTTCTACAGGTTTTCCTTCCATCTTAATTTTGCGGATGCTCTTTGGATGGATGTAGGAGTTTAGTTCTTTGCCGATCGTCTTAAACAGCAAAGTGATGCGCGATACTTTAATACCGCCGCCTGTGCTGCCCGCACATGCTCCGATAAACATTAAAAGAACCAGCACTGTTTTTCCAGCCTCAGACCACAGGTCGAAATCCGCCGTGGAAAAGCCGGTTGTCGTGATGATGGAAGCAACCTGAAACGCGGCGTGACGCAGGGCATCCGCGATATTCATTGTCTGCTGAACAAGTCCGATAAAGATAATACCTGTCGAAATAAGGATAATCAGCAGGTAATGACGCACTTCTTCCATGTGCAGAGCTTTTTTAAAATTTCGGTACAACATATAATAATAAGCGTTAAAGTTGATGCCGAACAAGATCATAAAAATAGTTACAACCCATTGAAGATATGGCGAGTAACTTCCCATGCTGTCGTTTAAGATGCCGAAACCGCCTGTGCCTGCTGTGCCGAAGCTTGTACATAAAGCGTCGAACAAAGGCATTTTCCCTGCAAGCAAAAAGACTGTTTCGGTAATTGTCATACCAAAATAGATGGCATAGAGAATTCGGGCGGTGGATTTCATTTTTGGAACAAGCTTGCCGACGGAAGGACCAGGGCTTTCCGCACGCATCAGATTGATGTTGGAACCTCCGCTCATCGGGATAATGGCGAGCAGAAATACAAGGACGCCCATACCGCCAATCCAGTGCGTAAAACTGCGCCAAAATAAAGCACAGTGCGACAGTGCTTCTACATCGTTGAGAATACTTGCACCCGTGGTTGTAAAACCGGATACCGTCTCAAAAAGCGCGTCGGTGAACGATGGGATTTCTCTGGAAAACACAAAGGGAAGACAGCCGAAAAAGCTTAGAGCAATCCAGCTTAATGCGGTGGCAACACAGCCTTCTTTCATGTAAAATACATGATTGGCAGGTTTGCGGCGCGTCATTAAAAGTCCGAGAAGAAAGCAGAATACAGCGACAGCGAAGTAAGAAAGACCAGTAATCTCGCGGTACCATACTGCGACAAGGCATGGAAGCAGCAGCAGAATGCCTTCTATTTTTAAAACTTGTCCTAAAATATAACGGATAATTGAACTGTTCATAATTTCTCTCAATCTGCCAGAAAACGGCATCAGTAATATTCTAAAAAAACTCAGGTATGCTCCAAAATATCTTCGATATCATGAAAACCCGTATGGGTGGTTACAAGCATAACAGTATCTCCGACGTGGATGCAGTCCCGCCCGGTTGGAATCAAGATAGAGCCGTTCCGGTTGATAAAACAGATCAGCAGATTCTTTTTTAGTTTCATTTGCTGAATTGGTATGTTTGTAACGCTGGATTCCGTATCTACACGGAACTCAATCGCTTCCACACGAGAATCAAACAGGTGGTAGAGCGTTTCAATATTACTGTCCATGGAGTTCTTTTTTGCGCGCACATAGGCGATAATTGTTTCCGATGTGATGTAGCGAGGGTAGACAACACTGCCAAGTTCAAGCTGGCTGATCACATCCTTAAAAGAAATCCGGTTGATTTTTGTGATAACTTTGGCGTTGGAAACACGTTTGGCATGAAGTGTGAGCAGAATATTCTCCTCATCGATGCCAGTCAGCGGCACAAATGCCTCAGTGTATTGGATTCCAGCCTCCTTTAAAGATTCCTCGTTTGTGCCGTCATTGTTTAAAATAATTGCCTTTGGCAAAAGCGTCGCCAGCTCTTCACAGCGCGCGTGGTCATTCTCGATAATTGTAACTTCGATTCCCATGGCAAGAAGCTGTTTTGCAAGGTAGTATGCCGCTTTGCCGCCGCCGATAATCATTGTGCTGCGCACTTGATTTGTCTTAAAACCAATTGCTTCAAAAAAAGCTTTTGCATTTTTACGGGATGCGACAAAAGAGACAATATCATCTTCTGCAAGCCGAAAATCGCCAGAAGGGATATAGACTTCTCCATTGCGCTCGATCACGCACATCAAAATATTTGCGGCAAGACTTTTTGCAATAATTGTTTTGCCAAGAGCAGCGATTGTCATGCCATTTAGCATATTTCCTTTGGGAATCTTGAACTTTGTCATCTCGGCTTGACCGTGCGCAAAGGAATTTACTTCGAGCGCTGTCGGCATTGCGAGAATGCGCGCCGCGACGTTCGCTGTTTCTAACTCCGGGTTGATAATCATTGCAAGTCCAAGTTTTTCCCGTAAGTATGAAACTTCGTTGCTGTAGTCGGGCGTGCGCACGCGCGCGATCGCCGCGCAGTTTCCGACTTGCTTTGCGATGGTGCAGCATAAAAGATTCAGCTCATCGGAGTTTGTCACAGCGATAATCAGATCAGAATCCGTGATACCCGCTTCCATCTGAACACTGTAACTTGCACCGTTTCCGACGATTCCCAAAATATCGTTCATATTTGACAGGTTCTCGATTTTTTTTGGATTTTTGTCAATAACTGTGATAGCATGTCCTTCTTTGCACAGTCTTTCGGTCAGAGTTGAACCAACTTTTCCACAGCCAACAATAATAATGTTCAGGCCATTTTTTGTTGAACTTTCGCTTTTCACAACAATTTCCTCCATAAATTTCCGAGGCAGGTGCGCTTTCCCGGCGGATGCGGACAAAAAAGGCATCCGGCGCGCAGAGTGATTGAAAGATTCCTTTTTTACAAGACTTAGAGGTATCTTGCAGAGGAATTAAGTTTTGCGACAGCCTCGATTGATATCATATCACAAACGGAAAAAAAATGCATTAAAAAATTCTGAAAATATAAGGTATATGACGATTTTTAAGGTGTATGTTTTGAGAAAAAAATTAAAAAAAGAAGTTCCTTCAAAGCAGCAAATTTTGATTAGAGTATATCTGCTTAGAAGGAGGCTTGATTTTCTGTAACGGGTTGAAAAACTTGACAAAAAGGCAGCAGGTAAAATAAATTTGTCCAGCCACTTTAAAAGTGACTGGACTTTTTTCAGACCAGGATTAAACAGTCATAGAACAACCTCTTAAATAAGGGTTATATATGGATACTTTTGCTGTGGAACCTTCTTTTTTGCGCAGGTAAAGCATCAATCTTCCCTCAAGTGCATTGCGGAACATAGCGCGGTAGTCCGTGACATCGCGGATATCGCCGTTGTCCAGTCCAAGATACTCGCAGTCCCCTTCAATATGGACGTCAATGCGGGACTGGTCGGTGGTAACACGCCTGCCAGAAGCATCAAGTACACATATTTCGATTTGAATAATATCCTCAAAGCTGACCGCCGCCATAGCGAGCTGTACAGGCGCGCCAAATGTTTGCAGAGTGTAACGGATGGTAGTGTCGCTTAAACTTTCCTGATTGTTGTCGCTGGCAGAGCAGCAGGCAGCAGTCGTGGCAGTGGCAGTAAGCGTTCCGGCTTCGAACGGCACAGTCCAGCAGTAACATCCTAAATCATCATCATACTTTGCTGCTTCTTTCACTGGAATGTCGTTGATGGATAACACCGGGTCTGTACCGTTGGTATAGCAGCGCACTTCCACTTCTTCGCGGGGACTGTAATTCCAGCTGTCGGACATCGGTTTCCACCTGCGGTCACCGGCATTTTGTCTTGAAGTGCATAGATGAATCACCGGTTTTTCGCTCCACCAGCTCTGGCGGGCATAGTAGCTGGACTTTTCAAAGCCCGCGGTGGATAAGCAGCCAGAACCGTGCGTGTGAAACGGCCAGCCGCCGCACTCGCCTAAGTAGTCAATGCCAATCCAGAGGAACTGCCCTGAAATATAAGGGTATTTCTGAACCCACTTCCAAGCTTCGTAGCTTGGGCTGTTCTCGCTGCCGAGAAACGGTTTCTCTGGAAAACGAAGATGATCTTTTTCGTATAAATGTTCTTTGTAGTTATAGCCGACAACATCCAGGTGGTCAATAAAGCCAAGATTTGCGGAAAGCTCTGGAAATGCGACGGCTGCCGTGACCGGGCGCGTTGTATCGCTCTGCTTTACAATAGCGGTAAGTCTGCGTGAAATAACCGTCAGACGTTCCATATTTGGACGGTCGGCGTTAAAACGGCGTTCCTGCTCCGGTTTGTTTGCATCGTTGTTGCCGGTCATTGTCTGAAAGCTTGGATGATTGTACGGGTCGTTTGGATAATCAATCTCATTGCCGATGCTCCAGAGTACAATGCTTGGATGATTGCGGTCGCGCCGCACCTGCGCAGTTAAATCGCGTTCGTGCCATTCTGGAAAATCGTTGGCGTAGCCCTGATGTCTTGGCGGGTAGACGTTGTGACCGCGAAACCATTTGTTTTTGCAGCCTTCCCATTCATCAAAAGCTTCGTCCATCACAAGAAAACCCATCTCATCGCACAGTTCATACAATTCCGGGGCATGTGGATTATGGCTCATGCGGATTGCGTTGCAGCCCATCTTTTTTAATTTTGTAAGCCTTCTGCGCCAGATTCCTTTTGTCATAGCAGCGCCGAGCGCGCCGCCGTCATGGTGTACGCAGACGCCTTTAAAAATTTCTGGTTTTTCGTTCAGGAAAAAGCCGTGGTCTGCGTCAAAGCGGATGGAGCGGACACCAACCTTCTGTTCGTCGATGGTCTCTGTTGTTCCGTCGGAGAAAGTAACCGTCGTTCGAAGCGTGTAAAGCGATGGATGTCCCGGCGACCAGAGCTGTGGGGAGGCAAGCATACCAGAAGTAGTTACGGTTTGTGATTTTCCTTTGGCAAGAATTGCGGACTGTTCCAGTACCGCTGCCGTATTCCCATCCGCATCAAACAGGATGGACTGAACTGTAACTTCAGCAGTGTTTTCCGCCGCTTGTTCCGAGAGCACAAGTTCATTGTCAATCATCAGTTCCGCTTCTTTTTCAGATACCTTTGGTGTCTGGAAGAAGATGCCGTACTCTGCCGGATAAATTTTTCCAAATTGCTGCAAGGTTACTTTTCGCGTGATGCCTGAGCCGGTAAACCAGCGGGAATCCGCAATATCCTCATGGCTGACTTTCACTGCGATCACATTTTCGGTATTTCCGAACGC
The DNA here is from genome assembly GCA_947086895.1 of uncultured Lachnospiraceae bacterium. Classification (GTDB taxonomy): domain Bacteria; phylum Bacillota; class Clostridia; order Lachnospirales; family Lachnospiraceae; genus RGIG4057. The sequence continues at coordinate 46,355 of CAMUAR010000014.1, forward strand.
TGCAAAATCTGTGATATCATAGCGGAATGAAATATATCCGTTTGGACGTCTGCCAAGATAATATCCATTGACCCAGACCTGACTGTTTTTGTACACTCCGTCAAAACAGAGAAAAAGTTTGCTTCCTCTTGCTTCTTCTGGAAGAGAAAAATGTCTGCGATACCAGGCGGTTCCGCCGATCACATAGCCGGTTCCGCTGGAACAGCTGCGATCCTTTGGGTGTTCGATCGACCAATCATGCGGGATGGTAACTTGACGCCAGTCCGCGTCGGAATAATTTTTTTCATAAGCATTTTCTAAATCACCAAGATAAAAACGCCAGTTTGTGTCGAGCAGCATAAAAACCTCCTTTTTGATAAGGGATGTCACAATGTATTTATCATTGATATATTATAATAAAGTTTCTTTTATTGAAATCGATTTCAAAAAAAGGATGGTCTTATTGTAACAGGATATAATCATTTCGTCCATGGTATGTTCTTTGCATTCTTTGTATTTTATTATAGTTGGTATGTAATTACCAAAAGAAAAAAAATAAAGGTTCTCATTTCAGATTTACAGGAGAAAAATTTTAAGTTTGGAACAGATTTTCCAAATGTATCTGCAAAAATAAGAAAAATTTAAGTTATTTGGCTGGAGAGATATTCAAAGAGCTTTTCAAACAATTTAAGAATTATTGTATCATCAGGAAAAAGAGAAAATTGAAAGAATGTTCATAACCTTTTCCGTTTATAATAAATCAAAAAGAAGCTGCAAAAGAATTTGAAGAATGATTGAAAAAGAAAAGACAAAACATCACTAATAAGGCTTAGAAAGGAGATTTTATGTGTACAGCGGTGACCTATAAAACAAAAGATTTTTATTTTGGCAGAACATTAGATAACCCGTTTTCTTATCAGGAAGAAATTACGATTACGCCGCGCTGTTATCCGTTTCATTTTCGCAGGGCAGGGAAATTGGATCAGCATTATGCGATGATTGGAATGGCGTATGTAGTGGAGGATTATCCATTGTACTATGACGCGGTAAACGAAAAGGGGCTTGGGATTGCTGGGCTGAATTTTGTCGGAAATGCAGTTTACAGGGAAGCAGAACCAAATAAAGATAATGTGGCACAGTTCGAATTGATTCCATGGCTGCTTGCGCAGTGCGCCTCGGTGGAAGGTGCAAGATTATTTTTGGAAAAGATCAACATTACAAACGATTCGTTCAATCCTTCTCTTCCGGCGGCGCAGCTGCACTGGATTATTGCGGATTGCAACAGTTCTATTGTCGTGGAATCCGTTCAGGACGGCATTAAAATTTACGATAATCCAGCTGGAATTTTAACAAACAATCCGCTGTTTTATGAACAGATGTTTCATTTAAACAATTATATGATGCTGTCGCCAAAGAAAACGCAGAATCTGTTTTCCGACAAATTAAATCTTTATTCGTACTGCCATGGAATGGGAGCGATTGGGCTTCCGGGAGATCTCTCGTCACAGTCCCGTTTTGTGCGCGCAGCTTTTGTAAAATTGAATTCTGTTTCCGGCGATTCCGAGGAAGAAAGTGTGAGTCAGTTTTTTCATATATTAAATTCGGTGGATCAGCCAAGAGGGTGCTGCGATCTGGGAGACGGCGAGTATGAAACTACCATTTACACTTCGTGCTGCAATGCGCAGAAAGGAATTTATTATTATACTACCTATGGAAACCATCAAATTACGGCGGTAAGTATGTTTAAGGAGAAACTAGAAGGAAGGAAACTGATAAAATATCCGCTTGTCACAGGGGAGAAAATTTTTTGTCAGAATTAAAAAGGGATTCGCTGCTGCCCGCTTTTTTTGATTTTTTGCGGTATACTGTGTTATTTTAGGTATGTACCACGAACTTCCTGCATAAAGTGTATAAACAAGTATGTTAGGGTGGCATTCCCATGAAAACCAGTTTAAGGCAGCAGCATACAGCAGCCAATTATTTAACATCGGCAAAGCACCGCCAGATTGAGGAGCGGGCAGCTATGGTAGCACAATTTATTGTGGAAAATAACGCGACAGTACGGCAGGCGGCAAAACAATTTGGAATCAGTAAAAGTACGGTACATAAAGATGTAACAAAATCGAATGAATTTTAACAATAATTAAATAAAATAATAATATAACATTAGAAAGTATTATAGTAAAACTTTCTGATGCTTTTTTATTTTAGGAATGTTTTTATGAAAAACTCTTTAAATAAGATACATATTTGTAAAACAGAGGATTTCTGGACAATGGTTGGGTTTGATGCGAAAGATTTTGCCAAGCCAGTCTGCTTCACGCTGTAATTTTAGATAACAGTGCATGAAATAAATATTGTAATACAAACGACGATTTGATATACTTAAAAAAACTTAAGTGTTTCGACAATGAAATTGACGATAGCAGTAAAAATTCATTGCAGCATGAGTATAATAAAAAAAGTTGCCAATTTATGGGAAATAAGGAGAAATATGAAAAAAGAGTCAACAAAAAAGAAGATGGATAGAAGTATTTTTTTGCCTATTTCTATTGTTGTTATATTTTGTATATTGGGAACTGTTGTATTTTTGGTATCGAGTAAAATTTCAGCGAAGATGTCCGCGTCAGCGATTCAAAATTTAAGTGAGAGCTTGGATTTGATAGAGTGTACAATTGAGGCGATTATGAATAGAGAAGCGGAGTTTCAACAGTCGATGGCGCATGAGATTGCGATGGCGCAGGATCCGGAAGCATACGTCCGCACTTACCGCAACAATCAGACAATCGTGAAAGTATCTTTGATCTGCGCTGGGAAAACGGAAGGGGTTTCCAATGCAGGAAACTTATTTTCGGAGGACGAACTTGATTTTTCCAACGGGGGAAGCGTGGGAGGAATGCCAGTTTCCAAGTCCTATATAAACTATATGGGAACTTGGGCATATACTATAAAGTGTCCTGTTGTAAGGGAGGGAGAGGAAATAGCATTCCTCTATGTTGAATATACTTACGACTCTCTTGACCGGTCGCTTCCCGATGGGTTTTACAACAAAAAAGCGATGCTTTATATTATGGATGCAGAGAGCGAGCGGTTTGTGTTAAAACCGAAGGGAATGGGCGAGCGCAATGCAGGGCATCTGAATATGGAAGATTTTTTCCGCGCAAATGATATTCATGAGCCAGAGATTTGGACACAAGTTTCTGAGAACGTGAAGAACAAGAGAAATATTATGTTTTATCATGATATTCGGGGAAAAAGTTCGCTGATTTATATATGGTCTGTAAATGACGGAACTCTTTTTTTAATTGGATATGTGCCAGTGGATGCGATTCAACAAGAAGGAAATACGGTAAATCAAAATATCTTTATTGTTGTCACAGCGATGTTGATTGCGTTTTTCCTGTGCTGCCTATTATATTATTTTACGCAGAGACAGCAGATAAAAATTAGAAAAGAGCAGGAAGAGGAGCGCGAAATACACAATAAACAGTTGAGGGAAGCACTGCAGGCGGCGCAGATTGCAAGCAATTCTAAGACAATGTTTCTCTCCAACATGTCGCACGATATCCGCACGCCAATGAACGCGGTAATTGGATTTACCACTCTGCTTGCGAAAGATGCGGAAAATCCCCAAAAGGTCAGGGAATACACAAAAAAGATTATGGCGTCGGGACAGCATCTGCTCAGTCTGATCAATGATATTTTGGATGTTTCCAAGATTGAGAGCGGAAAGGTTGTGCTTACGATAGAAGAGTTTACATTAAACGATCTCGTATCTTCTGTAGATGCAATTATCCGACCGATGGCAAATGCCAGAAGTCAGAAATTTTATGTTGAAGTAACAGGAATAAGGCATGAATATTTGATGGGAGATGAGACAAGAATCAACCAGATTTTGATTAATCTTCTCTCAAATGCTGTGAAATATACGCCGGAGGGCGGCAATATCTGGTTCCGTATTATCGGCATGAAACAGCATTCGCCGCAGTATGAGCATATTCGAATTGAAGTACAGGATGATGGCTATGGCATGACGCAGGAATATTTAAAGGTTATATTTGATGCGTTTACCAGAGCGGAGAATAGTACTACAAATAAAGTACAGGGTACAGGGCTTGGCATGGCGATCACCAAAAATATTGTAAAACTTATGGGTGGTACAATTGATGTATCGAGCGAGGTAAATAAGGGTACGCTTTTTCGGGTAGAATTGGAACTTCGCATACCGGAGGAGCAGGCGATCAAGCGATTGTGGGAAGAGAACGGAATTTCACGGATTTTGGCGATCGACAGCAATGAAGTTATCTGTGAAAATATTTGTATGCTTATGAACGATACAGGGGTAGTTACCGATGTTGTTTCAAGCGCAGACAACGCGATTCAGATATTAAACAATAAGACAGAAACCAACGATTATCAGATACTTTTGATTGACTGGGATATTGTGGAGAAAGAAGGAATTCAAAAGATAAAAGAAATTCGGGAGATCTTACCAGAAACGGCATTGATATTATTTTTGGCAGATTGCAATACGGCAGGCATGGAGGAGACGCTTTTGATAAAAAATACAAAAGTCCTTACAAAGCCGTTTTTTGTAAGCGCCCTTCAGGAAAAAATACTGGAGAGCAAAACCGAACAAAGTATAGCAAGTTCTGCGATTGCGGATGCCGACAATTTAAAAGGGCTTCATTTTCTTGTGGCGGAGGACAATGATATCAATGCGGAAATACTGGAAGAAATCTTGTCCATGGAAGAAGCGGACTGCGAGATTGTGGAAAATGGCAAGCTGGCGGTAGAACGGTTTGAAGCCGCCGAAGAAAAAGAATTTGACGCTATTTTAATGGATGTTCAGATGCCGGTGATGAACGGATATGACGCGACAAGAAAGATCAGAGCGCTAAGCCGCAAAGACGCTATGGAGATACCGATTATTGCTATGACAGCAAACGCTTTTGCGGAAGATGAGAAGGACGCGCTTGACGCCGGAATGAATGTCCATCTGGCAAAGCCAATCAATATTGAAATGCTGAAAAAAGTAATCCATCAGTATGTTTATAAAGATAAGTGAAAGGAGCTATTATTTCAAAAAATAGAGGAAAGTTTTATTGAAAGCAAAGAGGAAAGATTTATGAAAAAAAGAATAAAAAAAATAACAGCACTTTGTCTTGCATGTTTCACTGCGCTGTCGCTGACCGCCTGTACAAACAATAGACCAAAAGACAGTGATGTGATGATTTTTGAGAAGGAAAACAAGCAGATTGTGACTCTTTTCAGTCCGATGGAAAAAACAAAGCCAGACGCTGATAATGTGGCGAGAAGCGCGTCGGAAAAAACGGTTGCCATGGCAGAAGAAAAGTTGGGAGTAACTGTAAATTACATTACGTACACAGCGGAGAATTATCAGGATAAAACTTATGATGAGGTAGCGCTTGAGAGAGCGCGCAATAGTCTGGATGATTTATACCTGCTGAACCCTGATATCCTTCAGGCATTGGGCTCAGAAAATAAACTGATGGATTTGTCCAGCCTTGACAGTGCAAAAAATCTGCGCGATGTGGTAAAAATGGCAAATACCGTGGATGGGAAGCTGTTGGGGATTCCCCAGGAAGTTGTCGCTTACGGGCTGTTTGTCAATAAGGATATGTTTGATCAGTATAATTTAAAACTGCCGGAAACACCGGAGGATTTTTTGGAATGCTGTAAGGTATTTCAGGAAAATGGAATTGAGACGCCGGTTGGGGCAAACCGCTGGTGGCTGGAGACATTTGTTTTTGCGCAGGCTTATGCAGATCTGTATAACGGCGGAAATCTTGAGGCGGAAATTGCAGCGCTCAACAGCGGAGAAAAAAAGTACAGCGATTATATGCGCCCCGGCTTTGAGTTTCTTCAAAAGATGATGGACAACGGATATATTGACGCGAAAAAAGCATACATAAGCGAAGCGATCGAAGGAGAAGGTTCCGATTTTCTGGCACAGAAAACACCGATGGTTATGGCATACTGGAGTGCGGCAAATGCGGAAACTGCTTATGGAAGGCCAGATTTTAATATGCAGGTTATCGGTTTTCCAAGCAGCCATGGACAGATGCCGGTTATATCGATCACTGGGATTTCTATTGCAAAAAATGCAGAACATGCAGAAGATGCGGTAAATACGCTTAATATTATGGTTTCTGATGAAGCACTTCAAATTTATGCGGAGACCAACAAAGTTATCTCACCTTCCAAAAATGTTCAAGTAGAGTGCATTCCAGCATTAAAACCTCTGAATGACAAGATCAACGATAATATCTTTGTCCTTGCCACAAATGCAAGTATGAAGGTGGAACAGTGGGGAAACACTTGTATTATTGTGCGGGAGCTATTGAACGGGGCTTCTGTTGATGATTGTATGGAAGCGTTTGATAAGCTTCAGGAAGAATCGTTAAAGAAATAAATCAAAATAAAGATTAAAAAAAATACTGCAAAACAGCTGTTTTGCAGTATTTTTTATGCGCAGACCCGTGCAACAGAAAAAGAAGGACTATTTTTTTGTGTTTGTTCATAATTATGGACAAAGAGTTTGTGTAAAGAAGATCATAAAATTAAGTGATTTTAAACTTTACAGAACAAAGATTTTCGCATTGATTGTTTATAGTTTCAAAGTAATGTAATAAAAGACGGAGGTGGTTTTGCTATCGCTCGTAAAGTTAAGTTAAATTTTCATTTTCATAATCCAAACACAACAAAACAAACTGCCAATTACATACTGAAAGTATTTTTTGAAGCAAATCAAGAAAAATTGGAAAAGGTATTGCAGAAGGAAATAAAAATGGAAAAACAGATTGTTTGATTGTATCGTTCCGAAGCGACAAAAAAGAACGAATTGCAGAGAAAGGTTATTTTTATGAATATAGCTGCGTACTGCCGTGTTTCTACAGATAAATCAGACCAGCTGAACAGCCTGGAAGCTCAAAAAAAATTTTTTGCCGAGTACACGCAAAAAAACGGTCATAACCTTGTAAGATTATATGCAGACGAGGGTATTTCAGGCACAAAAATTAAAAACCGCAAAGAATTTTTAGGTCTTATGCGCGATGCACAGCAAGGCTTGTTTGATATGGTAGTTGTGAAGGATATTTCCCGTTTTGCCCGCAATACAGTGGACCTTCTGCAAAGTATCCGCGCTCTGAAAACATTGGGTATTGAAACTACGTTTTTAACAGCGAATATGACTGTTTTAGGGCAGTCAGAATTTGTTTTGACAATTTTCGGGGCATTGGCTCAGGAGGAGAGTGCAAACACGTCCAAGCGGGTAAAGTTTGGAAAGAAAATAAACGCTGAAAAGGGAAGGGTTCCCAATATCGTTTACGGCTATAATAAAACAATAGGAGATTATTTTCATCTTACAATCAACAAAGAAGAGGCAGAGATTGTCCGTCAGATTTACGACTGGTATCTAAACGGGGGATGCGGAGCTGCCAAGATCGCAGGTATGCTGAATGACCGGGGGCTGAGAACAAAGCGAAATTGCAGCTGGAGCCAAAATGCGGTGTGCCGAATTCTCACAAATGAACTTTATACCGGAAAAATTATTAACGGCAAACAGGAAGTCTCAGATTTTCTCACAGGGACAAGAGTGCAGAAGAACAAATCAGAATGGTTTGTCACAGAACGCCCGGAGCTGAAAATTATTGAGTCCGAACAGTTTGATAAAGCTCAGGAAATTCTTCACAAGCGCCATAGTTCATTTTGTATAAAACATGAAAGGCAAAGCAACAAGCATTTGTTTAGCACTCTTATAAAATGTAAAGAATGCGGCTGGTCCTTTCGGCGCACGGTTCGCACTTACAAAAATACATACATTCGCTGGGTGTGTTCCGGGCATAACGGCAAAGGCGCAGACAGCTGCAAAAATACGGTGACTGTGGGGGAGGATGAGCTGATTCAAGCACTGGAAGAATACTTTGCAAAACTCTTAAAAGAAAAGAAAAATATTATTCGTTATATAGTGGAAAAATTTATAAAAATCTACAATTCAAAGAATGACAATAAGAATTATGAAAAAGAACTGAACGCCCAGCTTGCCAAGATAAAAAACATCCGTCAAAAATATATCAGTATGTATATGGACGATTTTATCAGCCGGGAAGAATTAAATCAAAAAATAAGCAGTATAAAGCTGGAAATGGAGCGTTTGGAAAATGAACAGAAAATAGTGCAGTACAATTTAGATAAAGGCGGGCGGTTGGAGGAAATTATCAAAGAAACATTTCAAAGTGTGGAGGATATTACGCTTGTACGAGACATGACAAACGCACAGCTGAAAAAAATAATCCAGAAAATTGAAGTAGATCAAGAGGGAAATATCGATATTTATTTGCGTTTGTTTGAAGATCTGGGCTTAGAGGAAAACGTTCTAGTTTGTGACAACAGTACATAAGGACATTACAGATCGTTTGGTTCCAGTCAACCCGTCGCTGGCAGAACAGACGCGCCAAGTGCTGAATCAGAACAAGTCCGAGCGGCATATCCGAGGCGGTATGGCGACAAAGAAAATGTACGATACGAAAAAAAAGCGCGTCAATGCAAAAGGGATATAAGTTTGAAATGAGTTTATAAAAATATTATTTGCCTTTGCTATATTAGATGGTATACAATCTGCTTAATGGCATTCGTGCCAAATTTACACGTGGATGAGGTGTACTATGGTTTGTAAGGCCTGCGGGCGGATCATTGCAAATGAAAAAGCAAATTTTTGTGAGTATTGCGGCACTTCCGTAGATGGGAGAGAAGAGGGGTATTCTGGCGGCAGCCAAAGTTATAGTTACGATAAGGGTCAAAAGTATGGCAGCGGTGACGGTTATAACAACCAAGGTTATAGTCGCGGTGATGGTTTTCATTATGAGAATCAGAGCTATAACGGCAGCAACAGCAGCGCTCAAAGTATCCAAGGCGGCACGGGGCTGATTGATATTCTTGGCGGCACAGCTGGCACGGCGGAGGCGGAACCGTCCATGTCCTTTGTTCACTGGATTGTGATTTTGCTGCTGCCATACATTCCAATGATCGGCAGTTTTGCTTATATTGTTTTGCTGCTTGTGTGGGCATTTGGCAAGACAGCTACTACAACAAGAAAGAATTGGGCGAGAGCGAGCCTGCTGCTCCTTTTGATTGGAATGATTCTTATGGTTACAATGATGCCGTCGCTTTTTGCTATGCTCTCAGAAGGAGATGTGTCGGGAGTACTGGATTCGCTGCTTGGCGCAAATCCGGCAAGATAAGATATGACATGGCGAATACAAGATTTTCTATGGCTTTTTTAACGGCTTGATGCGAAAATGTTTCGTAGAAGGGAATATATTAAAAAATCCTTTATCTATAATTGTTACACAGCATCTTTCGATGAATTATGGAGGAAAGGACAAACATTAAGCGAAACATTTCGCTATTGTTTGCAGGTTGAAGTATGGGAAGAACTGTACCGCAGGATAACGTGTGTTAGACGGATATGAAACTTATAACAAACAGTACAAAGTTTGTAAATTTGTTAAGGTTCGCAGAAGTCTAAGCTGTGGTATACAAGAAAGGAGACTATATAATAATGAAATTTAGCAATGGTTGCTGGCTTCAAAAAGAAGGTACCGAGTGTTTTTCACCAGCGCAGATTTACTTTACAAAAGTTGAGGACAACCTGGTGACAATGTGTGCGCCGACACACCATATCAACCATCGGGGGGATACGCTCGGCGGGGTTAATTTGACGATCAAGGTCAGCGCGCCAGCTCCAGAAGTGCTTCGCGTTCAGGCATATCATTATGCCGGGGTGCAGAAAAAAGCACCGTCTTTTGAGCTTGAGCTTGATGAGACAGCCAAAGTTGAAGTCGAGGAGAATGAGTGGGTAATCAATATAAAAAGCGGTTCCCTTCGCATGGAAATCAACAAGGGAAACGGCAGCTTTGCTTTCTTCCGCGGCAGCGAAAAGCTTACTGGCAGCGGATGGAGAGATCTCGCTTATATGAAGACGGACTGGAAGGGACTCGCTTACGATGACGGACTTCCGCATAATACATATATGAGAGAGCAGCTTTCTCTCGGCGTCGGCGAGTATATTTACGGTATGGGCGAGCGTTTTACGCCGTTTATTAAGAATGGACAGTCCGTTGATATCTGGAATGCGGACGGTGGTACTTCAACAGAGCAGTCGTACAAAAATATTCCATTCTATATTTCAAATCGCGGTTACGGCGTGTTTGTCAATAATCCTGGAAAAGTAAGCTTTGAAGTTGGAACAGAGATGGTGACAAAGGTTGAGTTTTCCGTGCCTGGTGAATCCATTGACTATTTCTTCTTCCATGGTCCGACCATGAAGGAAGTGCTGTCGCGCTATACTGATTTAACTGGAAAACCGTCGCTTCCGGCACCATGGACATTCGGATTGTGGCTGTCTACTTCGTTTACTACAAACTATGATGAAGATACTGTAAACGGTTTTGTAGATGGAATGTTTGAGCGCGATATTCCTCTTGCAGTATTTCACTTTGACTGCTTCTGGATGAAGGAGTTTTCCTGGTCTGATTTTATCTGGGATTCCAGAGTGTTCCCAGACCCGGAAGGCATGCTTGCGAGACTGAAAGCAAAGGGCTTAAAGATCTGCGTCTGGATTAACAGCTATATTGGTCAGGAATCCGCATTGTTTGAAGAAGGTGTGGAAAAAGGCTACTTTATAAAACGTCCAAACGGCGATGTATGGCAGTGGGATATGTGGCAGCCAGGTATGGCGATCGTCGATTTTACAAATCCAGAAGCGTGCGAGTGGTATGCAGGCAAGCTGGAAAAACTGCTGGATATGGGTGTTGACTGTTTTAAAACCGATTTTGGTGAGAGAATTCCGACCGAGGCGGTTTACTACAACGGTGCTGACCCGGAAAAGATGCATAACTACTATACTTATTTGTATAACAAAACCGTTTATGATCTGCTTGTCCGCAAAAAGGGCAAGGAGGAAGCAGTTCTGTTTGCGCGTTCCGCGACGGCAGGCGGTCAAAAATTCCCAGTACATTGGGGCGGGGATTGCTGGTCTGACTACGAGTCGATGGAGGAGAGCCTGCGAGGCGGTCTGTCGCTTACCATGTCCGGTTTTGGATACTGGAGCCATGATATCGGCGGGTTTGAAAATACTTCAACAGCGGATGTGTACAAGCGCTGGTGTGCGTTTGGGCTTTTGTCCTCCCACTCCAGACTGCACGGAAGTACTTCCTACCGCGTGCCGTGGGCTTATGATGAAGAGGCTGTTGATGTTGTACGGTTCTTTACAAAGCTGAAAGCAAAGTTGATGCCGTACTTGTATCGCAATGCAGTTGAAACATCAAAGACAGGTGTTCCGATGATGCGCAGCATGGTTCTTGAATTTACGGAAGATCAGAACTGTGCATATTTGGATAAGCAGTATATGTATGGAGATTCCCTGCTTGTCGCACCAATCTTTAATGATAAGAGTATGGCAAATTATTATCTGCCGGAGGGACGCTGGACGAATTTCTTTACCGGTGAGGTGAAGGAAGGCGGCAGATGGTATAAAGAGGAACACAGTTATTTGAGTATTCCGCTGATGGTAAGACCAAATAGTATCATAGCTGTCGGCAAGGATTGCGGTCCAGTTTACGACTATGTTGATGATGTGACGTTTATGGCTTATGAACTGGAAGATGGCAGCACTGTTTCCACGGAGGTTTATAACGGCTCAGCAGAGAAGAAAGCTTCGATCTCCATCACAAAAGAATCAGCGCGTGTCACAATGAAAGTTGAGTCCGAGAAGGCTTATAAGGTAGTTCTTGTAAATGTCAAAGCTTCTGGCGTGGAAGGGGCAGAATTTACAATCGAAGGAAATAACACAGTGATCACGGCAAATGGGAATAAGGAAATTTGCTGTACACTGTAATGGAAAACAGAAAAACTGCCGAAAACAAGATTTGGAGAAAACGCTGTCTTTCATAACAGCGAAGAACTTATTGAGGAAGGCAAGTTTGTGTCTGCGCGGCATCCGCAAACTTGATATATCACATCAGCCGCGCAGAAATGAGGTAAAAAATGGATATCAAAGATCAGATTACAAAACTTGTTGACGCGGTGACAAAAGATGACGGAGTAAAAAAATTATTTGCCGAAAATCCAGTGAAAGCAGTGGAAAAGGTGATTGGCATTGATCTTCCAGATGATATTATCAACCAGGTAGTTCAGGGTGTAAAAGGGAAGATATCAGGGGACAAAAATTCGGATCATGCGGACGAGAAGGCAGAGTCCAAATTTGATATCAAGGATCAGATTACAAAACTTGTCGATGCGGTGACAAAAGATGACGAGGTAAAGAACCTGTTTTCTGAAAATCCTGTAAAAGCGGTGGAAAAAGTAATCGGTATTGACCTTCCAGATGATATTATCAATCAGGTAATCCAGGGGGTTAAAGCGAAAGTATCGCTGGATAAGCTTTCCGATGCGGCTGGTTTCTTAAAAAATTTGTTCTAAGGTATATTGGCGGAATGTTTTGCGGGAGGAATCCCGCGGGCGTTCCGCCTTTTTATGCGCAGGCTTATGCAGAGGAAGTCTTACAGTTTTGTTTTAACGGGATATGCACCGCAATAGATGCTGCATTTCCTGAATGCCCCGGCGCTGGGAAACAATAATGGAGTGCAGGATTGGAACAAGTTCCGGGCAGATATCATAGTGCAGCGCATTTTCGGACATACGAATGCCGCCAAGGTGATGAGGGATCATCTGCCGTATAAAATTGGCGTTGATATTGTTTGTCGAGCGCGCTGTGTCCATCTCACACGACATAGTGTGCATAATATTATGGAAATGGCGGTTGTATAGATCCTGGTCACACTGGCTGTTTATTGGTTCGTCGCAGCAGTCCAGACTATCGCACATAGAGTCGATACTTTTTGTCTGGGAAGAGATGATATTGGTTGCAATCCGGCGCAGAGGGAGCCAGCAGGAATGATTTAGGAGGTTGTTTGCCATCTCGATCGCAGCCTGGTGATGCGGAATCATCTGTGCGATAAAATTGTGGGAAATGCTGTCGCACAGCTCTATACTTTCCATATTTTGTACCATACTGTCGAGAATGCTGTAAAAGCAGGATAGATAATCTTTTGTTTCGGTGCTGAATTTGCAGATTTTCATGGAAGCCTCCGTTTTCATGTAGCAACTAGTCATGTTTTTGCTTGTTATTATAATATGACAACAGATGGTCTTTATGACAGAGGGACAAATAGAATTTCCTGTCAATACGTTATGTTTGTTGCGGCAGACAGCAGAAAGCTCTTGATTTTAACGGCAGTTTCATTTATAATGCAATATTGTACCCGGTCAACAACAAACTACGAAAAAGTGAGGTGCGTTATGTCAAAAGCAAAAGTTTATTTTACACGAGAAATCACGCCGGAGGCGATGATAGAGATGTATAAGGTGCTGGAACTTGAACTGCCTGGTCGCGTCGCTGTCAAAGTACATTCGGGAGAGGTGGGAAACCAGAATTTCCTGCGTCCAGATTTTATGAAGCCGATTGTAGATTTTGTAAGCGGTACGATTGTGGAGTGCAATACTGCTTATGGCGGCGCACGCAGCACAACGCAGAAGCATGAAAAGACTATGGAACAGCACGGATGGACGAAAATTGCAAAAGTTGATATTTTGGATTCTGAAGATGAGATCGAACTTCCAATTCCAGAAGGAAAACGTATCCAGAAAAATTTTGTTGGGGCCAATTTAAAAAATTATGATTCTTTGCTTGTGCTTTCTCATTTTAAGGGACATCCGATGGGCGGATTTGGCGGCGCTCTGAAAAATATTTCCATTGGACTGGCATCTTCCCATGGCAAAGGATATATTCACGGTGCAGGCAATATAAAAAAAATGTGGAAGTCGGATCACGATTCTTTTTTGGAATCTATGGCGGATGCAAGCAAATCGATTATGGAATATATGCCTAAGATTGCGTTTGTCAATGTGATGAAAAATATGTCTGTGGACTGTGACTGCTGCGCAGTGGCGGAAGATCCAGCGATGGGAGATATCGGTATTTTATCGTCGCTTGACCCTGTTGCACTGGATCAGGCATGTATTGACCTTGTGTATGCATCAAACGACCCAGGAAAGGCAAAATTGATTGAGCGGATGGAATCGCTCAATGGCATTCATACCGTGGAAGCGGCTGCGGCGCTGGGCGTAGGCAGCAGAGAATATGAGCTGATAAATATTGAGCAGTCAGCAATTTGACAGGAAAATTTGTTGCGAAATAAATAGGGCGATCGTAATTTTATTGGCTCTTTGCCCTGAAGAAAGGTCGCCTAAAAATTGAGTAATCTTACCAAAATTTATGCTGCAGATTTTATGGATTTTATAATTAGATGGTATTTTTTACAAAAGTATGACTGGAAAATAGATTATGAAAAGTAATAGAGAAAATGGTACAGCGGGATAGTGAAGGGGTATCAATATGGCAGATGAAATTACAAAATGCCCTTTGTGCGGCACGAAGTTAAAGAGGATCCATGGCAGGATGACCTGCCAGGAGTGCGGCTATCGTGTAAGCGGTCAGAATGGAGACAGCGCACAGTACAGCAGTTCTGAACAAAGTTCAACAAAAACAAGACCTCAGGTTTCTCCTTCCTCCCATAAAGGGCAAAGTAAGGCTGCGGCAGCGATAGGTATTGCAGTATCTATTTTGGCATCCGTAATGGTCGCTTTGTATCAAAGAGGAGTTTTTGATTCTATGTTTCATCCAAAGGATGATAACGAAAATGAAGTTTCTGCGGATGTTTCGCCGGGAATTCCTACCAAAGAAGCGCCCAAAGCAACAGAAACTCCAAAAGTTACAAAAGAACCTTCAATCACCGATTCACCGACAGCAAATGTACGCTTTCCAGTGTCAGGTTTCTTTCGCCAGATGGCGGAAGTGATCTGGGGAAAAAGTTACTGGACAATTACCGCTGAGGAATATGCCAATCTTACTGCTTTGCAAATCAACCGAAAGACGAAAGAAATCTATTATCAGTTAAATTATGGAGAGGCAAAAACGCTGACTTATATAAGTGATGCGAACAAGGATTTTGCAGATCTTTCGTTGTTCACGGGGCTGGAGTGGATTTCTGTTGAAGAATCACTCTCAAAAGGCGATCTGGATGGGCTTAACAATTTGTGGGGCATTTATGCGGATAATACAATTGAGGAATACTTGGATATGGTGCCAGAGCCGGATAATATTCTGGAACTTGGCATCAAGGATTCCATTTTTGAAAAATCGCTAAAGGATATTGACGCATTTCCAAATTTGCGCTATTTGTCTGTAGATTATGGATCGCTGGAGGATATTTCCGCACTTACAAAAGTTCCAGGGCTTATTGGGCTTGTTATTGCCAACTGCGATAGAGTGACCGATTATAGTCCTCTTATGTCTTTGAATGGACTGGAATTGCTGAAGATGGAAGCTTCACAGTTAAAAACCATTGACTTTGTGCGTGTGATGCCAAATCTGACTACTCTTAGTATTGAGGACAGTGCAATTACAGGGCTGGATGCGCTTGCATCCTGTGAGAAACTTACATATCTCTCCCTTGTTGACAATCAGTATGTGGAAGATTATTCTGTTGTTGGAGATCTTGAATCTTTAGAAAATTTGACATTAAAAATGAATTATGGCGGCGCGCTGCCGTCATTTGAAAAGTTGTCGGCACTGCGGAGTCTTGATATTAAATATGCAGGAGATCTTTCTCCGTTAAAAGACGCAGTCAATGTGACATACTTAAGTATGGAACGCTGTTCCGGGCATGGTTTTGAGACAATCGCTTCCATGAAACAGCTTACAACACTGATTATTCATGACTTTTCCTCTTATGTAGATACTGTTGAGCCATTGTTGAACCTTCCGAATCTTACAACACTTGACTTGAGCGACTCTTCTATTTTTGGAAACATTGAGGATATTTTTAATATTCCGACACTGCGCTATCTGTGTTTGAATGACTGTCAGATCGGGCTTGATTTTGATAAGATTTCAGTCAATGAAACACTGCAGTTTTTAGCTCTCAACAATATCAGAATTTTAAATGACCCAACATACAACAATGGAGATATTGTAAAACTGTCGGAACATTACGATATGTTTCAGCAATTTCCGAATTTGGTGGATGTATCATTAGTTTCCAACCAGATTGACAGTATTGAGTTTGTGGAATCACTGCCGTACTTACAGTATCTTGATATTACAAACAATAATGTAACAAGTTTAAAACCATTGGCTTCATTAGAGAATTTTATTGCGGTATGGTGTGGGAAAAACTCCATTTTGGAGAAATTGCCCGAAAATAGTCCTGTTATCGTATTTACAACAGAAAGATGAAATTAAGTTGGAAGCAGTGGAAAATAAAGGCAAATATATTATGCCAGCGAACATTTTCCAAAACATTTTTAATACAATGAAAGCCGTTGGTACAGCACATTTACACAAAATGAGGCGATTATAAAAATGCTTCACATTCAAAATAGGATATGGTATAATATCGGCAGATATTATACCGCGCTAATTCGCATTCGACCGAAGGGAGAATAAATTCATAAGCGAATTATGCGCATGCTTTGCAGGGAACCATATCGGAACGATATGGTATAATATCGGCAGATATTATACCAAAGGAAAAATAGTTTTGTTTTGTGGAACATAACAGAGATAAAGTGTACTGTGAATGTATTGGCGAAGAGGCATAAAACAAAATATATAGGGCAGGAACTGCCCGAATTAACGCCTGTGGAGATTTGTGAGTAAACCAAATAAATTTGGCTGCGGGGTCTGTGAAGCAGGAAGCCCATTGCATTTGGAGAGAGGGCAGTTCACGCCAAAGGATGGTGCAAGAAATATGGAAATTCAGATATTTACAGCTAGAGGATATAAAGTTCTTGTGGTGGATGATAACTTGATCAACCGCAAGGTTGTGCTCGGAATGCTCAAGCCTTATGAATGTGATTTATCCAGTGCGGAGAGCGGGCAGGAAGCAGTTGAACTTGTGAGAGAACATTGCTTTGACTTGATTTTTATGGATCATATGATGCCGGAAATGGATGGGGTTGAAGCGACAAAAATTATCCGCGAGCAATGTGGAGAAAATGGAAAAAAGCCAGTAATTATTGCTTTGACTGCAAATGTGATGGATAAAGACAAAGAGATGTTTTTGGAAAATGGTTTTCAGGATTTTTTACCAAAGCCTGTAGACCGTGAACCAATGCATAATATGCTGGCAAAGTGGATACCGGATTCCTACAAAAAAGAAAAAGAACAAACCGTGCAGGAAGAAGTGCCGAGGGAGGATATTTCAAACCTGATTGCTGAAGGCGTGGATATTGAGAAGGTGCTGGAATATCATACAGGAACGCCGGGAGACTATCTTGAATTATTGAATTTATTTTATATCGATGGTCTAAAAAAGACAGATTATCTGGAAACACTTGCCCGCGCCGAAGATCTTGCAGAGTACAGGATTGAAGTACACGGCTTAAAAAGTGCGGCGGCAAATCTTGGGGCGATGGAGTTGTCTGAAAAAGCAAAAGCACATGAGCAGGCAGCCATTGATGGTGATGTGGAATATATTCGAAATCATTATCAAGATCTTTTGGAAAATTACCGCGGACAGCTTTCAGAGATTTACAGAGTACTGGTGAAAAACGGAAAACAAAAAAAGGGAGACAAAGGCGTGAAACAGCCGATTACAGTCAACGAACTGCATGATGCAGTCAAGGAAGCATTAAAATTGGTGGAGAATTTTAAGTCCAAGCAGTGCGCTGCCAAAGTAGAATGGCTGTTGGAACATGAAATGGATCAAGCCCTGCGCACGGTGCTGGAAGATGTTCAGATAAAGTTAAAAATGTATGATGATGACGAAGCGGAAGACCTGTTAAGGGATACCGTGATTCATTGGGACACAAATTAGTATGATGGAAGGTGAGATTATGGAGAGGATGCGTATACTTGCGGTGGATGATAATATTGTAAACCTTGCCACCTTAGAACAAGAATTAAAAGATGAATATGAAGTAATACCGATGAGTTCGGGAAGACGAGCAATCAAGTTTCTCTATACTGAGAAAGTTGATTTGATTTTGTTGGATGTACAAATGCCAATTATGGATGGTATTGAAACACTCCGTGAGATTCGTACTCAGGAAAACGGCATTACGGTGCCAGTAATTATGCTGACAGCCAAAAAAGACAAGGAAACGGTAATTGAAGGATCAAAGCTTGGTATTATGGATTATATTATTAAGCCGATTAAATCCGACGACCTGCACGCACGTATTAAAAGAGCATTGAAACGCCGCGGTGTTATTCCAGTCGAAGGGAACGAACTTCGCGCTCTTGTAAAAGAAATTTTGGAATTTATACGCAGCGGTAAATTAAAAGGTGCAATTTTAAAGATTGAAGAAATTATGGGTTACCAGATTGATGAGGCAATTACCGGGCGTATGCACACGGCAAAAGCGAAACTGCGCGCAAATGATTTGGCAGGCGCAGAAAGTATGATTCAGCGTATTTTAAAGTTGATGGAGCGCGATGCAAGCACACAGGTAGAAGATGAAAAACCAGCGATCAGTCTTGGCGAGATGAATTCTCGTCTGCTCTATATCCTAGATGATTTGCAGAACTTTAATATTGAGGAAGCGAAGCAGAAAATTGAAAACATGCTTAATTATGCGCTTCCGCCAAATGTATATGACGCATGTATCACTGCACAGCAAAAGCTGGATAATTATGATGATGATGAAGCAGAGAAATTGATTCAAGGAGTTTTAAAAGAACTTTAAAAAATAAATTGGAAGTAATTTTTATAAGTTATACCAGTGTTTTTGCGGGATGGGAAATTGGATCCACCCCGCCTGTTTATGCACAGAAATAGAAAAAGCAGTGCAGAAACAATAAAATTATTAAATTTAAAAACAGTTGCAGAACGATTATAAATAATTGATGTGCCGTTAAACAGCAAAAAATTCTCTTGATTTGGAATGTTGTTAATATAGCGGAATGAGAGGAAAAAATGAGGATAGGCGCTTTGGAAGCAGGCGGAACAAAGATGGTTTGCGCGGTTGGTGATGAAAATGGAAAATTGGAAAAGAAAGTGTCCTTTCCAACCAAGACACCAGAAGAAACAATGCCAGTTTTGCTTGATTTTTTTGAAGAACATAAAGTGGAAGCAATAGGAATCGGCTGTTTTGGACCGATTGATTTAAATAAAAGTTCTGCGACGTATGGCTATATTACAAGTACCCCAAAACTTGCGTGGGCAAATTATAATATCGTTGGTGCATTTGAGAAAAAGCTTGGCGTTCCAATTGGATTTGACACAGATGTCAATGGTGCAGTACTTGGCGAAGTATGTTTTGGCGCGGCAAAAGGCTGTGATTCCGCAGTTTATATTACAATTGGAACTGGTGTTGGCGTCGGAGTGTATGTGAACGGCGGACTATTACATGGACTTCTTCATCCAGAAGCAGGTCATGTGCTTGTGGCGCGTGCAGCAGGAGATCCTTATGCGGGAAAATGTCCGTATCATCCAAATTGCTTGGAAGGACTGGCAGCAGGACCGGCAATTATGGAGCGCTGGGGCAGACCGGCAGCAGAACTTGCAGAGCGTGAAGAAGTTTGGGAATTGGAAAGCGACTATATTGCTCAGGCAGTTACAAATTATATTTTGACACTTTCCCCGCAGAAGGTTATTTTGGGAGGCGGCGTTATGCACCAAGAACAACTTTTCCCGCTGATTCGTGCGAAAGTAGCGGAAATGTTAAACGGGTATGTTCGTCATAATGCAGTACTCAGGGAGATAGACCGTTATATTGTGCCGCCGAGGCTCGGTGATGAGCCAGGAATCAAAGGTGCATTGGTACTGGGCAAGAACGCTGTGTAAAAGATCGCATAATTATAAAAAAAAATCTTAAAAAGTTGAAAAAATTTCCTAAAATTTATAGAGGTTTCGTGACACAAACAGGGTTGTAATATATGTAAGAGTGCATTATACATAATTTTCAATCGTCTATTTTAGAAGAATTTTAAATATTTTTTATACCAAATAATATGATTTTGGAATATTATTCTTTCAGAAAATTAAAATATACCACCGGAATAAAATTTAAGGGAGATAATGTGATTTTCTTTATTACAGATACACATTTTTCAGAGAAGACAATTCAACATTATTGTGTATCTGTAAAAAAAATGGTTATACTCCAATACTATTTGGCAAAATTAAGAAAAGGATACAGTCTTGCATCAGAAATGTGCTTGAAAAAAGTAGGGAAACCTATTGACAAACTTAATTTATAATGTTATTATATACAAGCATCGTTTTTGCAGTTGTGGCGGAATTGGCATACGCGCATGATTCAGGTTCATGTCCATGTACTTGGGTGTGGGTTCAAGTCCCATCAACTGCACGATAAAAAACAGCCGCGAATCGGGGATTTTTCAGGAAAATCAAGGATTTGCGGCTGTTTTTAACGTTTTTTTGTTTAGTAATCTTAATGTGTCTTTAGTAAGTTTAAAATCATTTTTTGTCCAATATTTTGTCCAGTTTTTTATGAGAATAAAGCGTTCCGAAGTTTTTCTGCGGCTTCTCTTTTTGCATGTTCTTCCTTTTCTATCATAGAATGCCTGTATACAGATTTCATAATATGATCCGTTTCCCAACCACCAATTTTTATGATGTCTGCTTCTGGAATGTTCACGGCACTCATTTTCGAAGCGAAGTAATGGCGAAGCTTATGAAGTGGGAAGCGTGGTATTTCAAGAGCATCTTTCACTTTTTCCAAATATCTTGTGATAGAATTAGGGTGTCCTTTATATATGTATCCTTTCTTTCTTATTTTATCAGCAATATCTATTGGTATGATAATTTCTCTTGTACTAGCGGTGGTCTTGGTAGTTTTAACAATCCATTCTTTTTTTTTCATTTTGAACTTTTGCTTTGGTAACATGTACACAATCTCCGTCGATATCATCTAATGTCAGAGCATATATCTCAGACCGCCGCAGTCCATAACAGGCAAGAATAAGAGGAATTTCATATTCTGTATCTTTGGTGTATTCCAATATCCTTTTCACATCCTTGTCAGAGGGAATGTATGGATTGTGCTTGATTTTTTGCGGTAAAGTAGTAGTAAGCTTTAGATTCGGATAAAAAACACCAAGAACAGCCGATATAAACCCATGATAATTGCGCACAGTTTTTGGGCTATGTTCTTTTGACATTCTATTGATTTCTTCCTGTACGTCAAGAGCCGTGATATCACAAAGGTTTGAGTTCATAAATTTTTCGGGTATCTGTTTCATAATTCTGGTATATCCCAGCATCCACTGCTGCGGACTGTACAGAGTTTTTCGAATGGCAAAACGGCAATCCAGAGCAAAAGGACAGAGTAGGGCATTTTGTGACAATGGACGGCGATAAAGTGCGCATCGCGGATGTAGATGATACATATATCCTTGGTATTGTTTCTGGACGACCGTTCGTTTTGGGGAATGGCAACTGTGATACCTGGGCGGAATGTATCTGCATGACGCATTTAACAGAGAGATTATGGAGCCAGCCCCTAAGATCGAACTGGTTGAAATTACAGAAGAAGTAGAGCGAGAGATTGAGGAAATTGACGAAGAAACCGGAGAAATCATAAAAAAGAAAGTTACAGAGACGATTGTTACAGGACATGAATGAGAATGGAAATCCTGTTTATGAGGGAACACGCCCGAAACTAAATCCAGAGTACGATCACACGCAGAAGTATATATCACGTTTTGATCGTCCAGAGTGGGCAGCGGTAGGGATGATTGGCGTGCTGGCAGTATATGATGATGGAAGTTGTCAAGTGAATGGATTTTGTAAGGTAGCTGTTGGTGGGATTGCAACCGCAGCGGATGGTGAGTATACGTTGGCAGAGGGTAAGATTATCAAAGGCTATCAAGTGATCGAGCGCGTGGCAGATGATATCGTTAAAGTGGTTTTCTGGTAATTTTTGGTTGCAGGCTTCGACAGATTATGATATAGTAGGACAAGGATACCGTGTTACAAGGTGGTAGCCTC
>CAMUAR010000015.1 GCA_947086895.1 uncultured Lachnospiraceae bacterium
AACTGCATCAAGCAATATAAACCGAATTTTCCCGGCATCCATTTTTTTGTCTTTTGATGCTGCATCAAGGATATCTGATGTTGTAATTCCCGATGTTGCAACTGGAAGCTGAAACGATTGAAGACAATTTACAATCTCTTTCATTTCGCTTTCTGTAATCTTTTCCCGTTTCCAGGAAATATACGCTGAAGCTACAATTCCAATAGAAACACATTCCCCGTGAAGAAATTTAAAATCTTTTAACTTTTCTACGGCATGTCCAATGGTATGCCCAAAATTAAGCAGTGCTCGCTCTCCCGCTTCTTTTGGATCTCGCTCCACCACCTCTTTTTTTACAAGCAGACTGCGGTACACCATTTCCATAACGGGTTCCGTATCCAGATTCAACAATTTATCTTTGTTTTCCGAAAGCCATGCGTAAAATACAGCGTCTTTAATTAAGCCATGTTTTATAATTTCCCCAAATCCAGAACAGTATTCCCGGTGCGATAATGTATTCAGCACAGAAACATTGATATACACAAGCGATGGCTGATAAAACGCACCAACCATATTTTTGTAACCTTTCAAATCTACGCCTGTCTTTCCTCCAATACTGGAATCTACCATTGCAAGCAGCGAGGTCGGAATTTGGACAAAGCGCACTCCCCGCAGGTATGTTGCCGCTGTAAATCCTGTTAAATCCCCGGTCACGCCGCCGCCGAGCGCAACAAGAAGATCATTGCGGTCAAAACTTTCCAAAATCAAAAATTCATATAATGATTGCACTGTTGTAAGATTCTTCTGAGCTTCTCCTGCCGGAAATGTAAAAACAACCACTTTCGATGCATAATCAGAAAGCTCTGTCTGAATCTGTTCCGCATAAAAATGACCAACTGTAGAATCTGTTACAATACAGATTTTTCGGTTTGCAGATTCAAAATTCCTTATACTTTCCCCTAATTTTTTAAAATCACATTCTAACACAATATCGTAACAGGGACGTCCCTGATATTGCACATTTAATTTATTTCGCTCCATCAAAAACACATCCTTTCAAATATAAAACAGCAAAAACAAAAAAATTTTATGTATGCAGTATGTATTTTCAAAAATAAAAATCGCTATTACAGATTGATAAAATCGAAATCTTCTTCCTCCGAATCGTCTGACTCATCCTGTTCTGCTGCCGTTTCCATCGCTGCCAACTCCATCTCTTCTGCAATTCCACCCGGAGTTATATCCTCTTTCGTTGTATGAATAAAAGCATCCAGACGCGCTGCATTAATGCTGTAGCTCTCGCTCTCTAAAACTTCAATCTGCGCCATCGCAAGACTTTTAAACTGAGCTTTATACTTTTCAAATTGCTTTAACATATCTAAAGTCTGAGCATGAATATGTTCCAACTCATTCCTTGCATCCGCAAGAATAATCTGCGATTTTGTCTGAGCTTCTTTCTCAATAATCCTCGCGTTCTTCACTGCTGCCGTCTTTGTATCCTCCGCTGTTTTCTCCGCAAGCACAAGCGCGCGCTGCAGCGTCTTTTCCATTGTTTTATACTGCTGCAGCGCATCGTTTAACGCGGAAACTTTATCGCGAAGATCAATATTTTCACTGTATAATCTTAAATAGTTGTCATGTACTTCACGAAAAAACTGGTCTACATCCTTTTTATCATAACCAAGTCCGCCAGACTTAAAGTTTTTGTTCTGTAATTCAATCGGTGTCAGCATATAATCCCTCTTTCTTGTCCCCTAAACATATTTCTCTATTGTCACATTCCATCTTCCCTTTTTCGTTATACCATCCTGGCTCTCCATCCGAAACTTTCCATATCCGCGCACAGAAACGATATCGCAAGGCTTTATAAGATAATCGCCGCGGCGTTCTTCCCTGCCATTGACAAACACTTTCCCAACCATAATCACACTGCACATACTGCTGCGCGATTCGCGGAATACCGCACTGACTAAAGTGTCCAGGCGCATGGAAGAAACCGTTGTGTGAATGGTCTCAAATGTTTTTCCAACAGAACTGTCAATATCTTCCCTGCACAATATGGCACGAACCCTTGTATGTCGTATCCGCTCAAGATTTTCACATAAAAAATCTGCCATTTTTACATCACAAAAAAGATACGTTGAATGTCCTGCTTTTACAAGGATATCGCCGATCACAGCACGGTCAATTCCGAGATTTAAAACAGCGCCAAGGTAATCCCGATGCGTGAGATTTTCGCCAAATTTTGCATTTACAGGAGAAATTTTCAAGCAGGAAACTGGATAATCGCGTTTTTGTTCTGCGGATAAAGAAAGTTCTCCATTTCCAGAAAGCGCTCCATGAAAACACAATTTTACACGCTCCGCCGCGGCAAAGCCCCCATACATGGAATACGGCACATCAGGCAGTTCTTTTCGGATGCTGTGAAAAATACTGACCTCATTTAAATTTAAAAAATCAGTATAGACGCAGATTGTCTTGTAATACGCTGCTCTTGCCAATTCCAAAAAACGTCTGGCAATCATCAGTTCTTCCTTTTTCTCATCCATTGCAGACCACCTTATCAATAATCTCTTGTAAGTTTTGGCGCCTCAAAACCATCCTGTTTCAACATATCGAGATAATCGCCAGTAATATCAATATTTTCTGGTGAAATAATAAATATATAGTTTGAAATTTTATGCAATCTTCCATTTACTGCATAAACCGCGCCAGAAATAAAATCCATAACCCGCTGCGCAAGATCTACATTGAATCCTTCCAGATTGATGATGGTTGCTTTTCCTGACAGAAGAACATCACAGATATCCTGCGAGTCCTCAAAATTTGTCGGTTTCATAACTTTAATTCCCATGCTGTTTCCCTGACCGCGGAATGAAACCATTTTTGTTTGAGATTGTTTTTCTGTCCTGCGTTCTGCGCGCTCTTTTTTGGCATCACTAATATAAGACGTATTTCCACGTCCAGTATCAGGGTAATCCATATCATCTTCTGGATAAGAACGCCTTGAATCTTTCTGCTCTTTCCGCTCAGAACGCCGCTGTTCTCTCGCACTTACCTGTTCTACATATTCTTCATAATCTTCATCATCTTCTTCCTCATCCACCAGATGAAGAGAATTGATAAAGTTTGAAAAAAAATTCGCCATACAAAACCTCCGTTCCTGTCCCTTATTGTTCCAGGCGGTAATCCCGCTCTCCAAAAATACCAGTACCGACACGGACCATGGTTGCTCCTTCCTCTATTGCAACCTCGAAATCTCCTGTCATGCCCATTGAGAGCGTATCCATAGAGATATTATCAATGTTTTTTGCACTGATGTCAACAGCTATTTGTCTTATTTGCCGGAAATATTTCCGGTTATCCTCCGAATTCTCGGTGAACGGTGCGACCGTCATCAGCCCGCAAACCCGCAAATTTCTGGTTTTTGAGAGCAGTTGAACAATATCCGAAAGCTCTTCTGGAAAAAATCCGAATTTCGACGCTTCCCGCGCGGCGTTGACTTCAAGTAAGATATCTGTGACAATACCGCAGCGCTCGGATTCTGCTTGCAGCGCTTCGATTAACCTTAAACTGTCCACCGAATGAATCAAAGTTGTTTTTCCGATCACTTGGCGCACTTTGTTTGTTTGAAGATGCCCGATCAGATGCCAGCGGATATCTTTTGGAAGTTCCTGCTGTTTTTTTAGAAGTTCCTGAACGCGGTTTTCTCCAAAATCCCTTTGCCCATACTGATATGCTTCCAGAATAAGATCGGAAGGTTTCGTTTTACTGACCGCGATCAAAGTTACTTCTTTGTTGTGTTCTTCCGCCCGCATAACAGCCCGGGCAACCAGCTGTTTTGTCTGTTCTAAATTTTCTTTCACAAATTGATCGTCCATAATGCCTCCAAGCAATCTAATAAATAATGGAATCTTCGGTTACTGTCTCCGCGTTCAGCGCAATATGATCATACACAGACAAACCGCTGCTTGTACCTTTGCGGATAATCACATAGTCTTCATCTTCCTCGACAATCTCAATCCTTCGAAAAACCGCATAGCCCCGGTTGATATTGTAGGCGCCAGTCAGCACGCCTGTTCTGGCAAGCGGAACAATCTCCCCCGTGGAAGAATCATAAATCATTGTGCCACTATCAAACAAATTTTTGCTGATATACGCAAACTCTTCATCTTGATAATAAATTTCTGTTTGATGAAAGATATATTCCGGCTGTCCTGTCTGCGCATTGTAATTTACCAGCGTCAATCCGCTTTCGTTGGAATCTCCTCCTTCTGTAAGACACTCTAATGGAACAAGGTAAAATTCCTTATTGACAACAGATGATTTTGGTATTTTAAGCCCGTTCTCTTCTGACAAAATAATATCTAAGGTCAAAAAACGATCTTTTAAATAGTTTGGACCATATTTTGTCATTGTAATAATAATATAGTATTGGCTGGCTTTCTGTACAAATTCCACTGGAGCAGTAAATGTAAAATCATTTTTTTCTATTGTAAATTTCATTCGTTTTTTTTCTTGAAATGTTGTATATTGATCTGGCGTAATCGGGCAGGTAATCTGCCATTCATCGGATGTGATAATTTTGTAAGCCGGTGCTCCTGCTGCATAAAGCCCGCTGGAAATCAGTGAATTGGAAGTAAAACTTTCCATATCGAATGTGGCTGGGGTTATTGTATCTGTCGTTAAGCCATCCAAACTATCGCTGGTATAACTGATGATTCCAGCCTGATCTGCGTAGACAAACCGAAAATTTCCCTGCATTCCAGTGTTTGCAGCAAGATCCTGCATTCCGACAAGAAGCTGCTGGTCGGACAGTTCATTTACAAACCCAGTAAGTTCTTCTTTCAAAGCGTACACAGTCTCAAACGCTGCCCCAGAGTAAGAATTCCCAAAACTTGCAAGCCTGCGTTTTAATTCCAGCATATCATCTTCCGAAAAATCGGGATCTCCGCTGTAGCCAAGCGTATCGTACACCGCTCGGTTGTTGTCGATCGAGTATACAGCAACGTCTTTTTTCATTCGTTTTCCATCTTGGAGGTAATAATTGATATATCCCTCTTCCTGTACATAACATAGCCGCTCTTCTCTTGTAATTACTCCGGTAACCGTAAGTTCTCTCGCAAGATTCTGTTCCTGTACTTCGTAAATGGAAATCTGTATCTTACTTCGCGAGTATAAAATGCTTGCGACTAAATAAACTAGAATAAACAGAAAGAGAAGCGTTCCGATATTAATTTTTTTTCTTTTTTTAAATTTAACTGTATTTCGGGATTTCTTCATAAATAACCCCCATTCATAACTGGAACCAAAAATGGCAGAATAACAGGAGTATGGACAAAAATTTTTTCAAGCCCAGACCTTGCCTACTATTATATCGAATGAAATGGATTTTTTAAAGAGAGAAATAAAAATATTTTGAATAATCCGCTATCCCTGGAACATACTAATAGCAATCCCTGTAATATGCAGGTCTATCTTGTCGTGTAATTGTCAGAATGGAGGTTTATTATGAAATTTATTGATATTCTCGCATTAATTTTGATTTTGATCGGGGCTTTGAACTGGGGACTGATCGGATTTTTCAGCTTTGACCTTGTCAGAGTAATATTTGGAAATATGTCTGTGCTGTCCCGAATTATCTATGCTTTGGTTGGAATTGCTGCTATTTACGGTTTCAGCTACTTTGGGCGTTTAAGAACGGAAGCGTAAGATCATAATCGAATAAGACTTTTCCTGCTCGCGAACAATCGAAATGAAAAACTCCTTCTTAGGCAGTGTTTTTTGCTGGTTTAGAAGGAGTTTTCTCACCGCCAGCTCCGCGTCCGTATGCAATCGAGCAGGGAAGGTTTCTCTTCCCCTACTCGCCGCGCGACCCACTAGCGGCATAATTCCACTGCACAGGTCTGCGCATAAAAAGGCTGCCGTAGCTGCGGCAGCCTATGTATGGAAAGGTTATAAGGAAACAATAACGTACTTCTGTGCAACTTCTGGAAGATCATCTTTGTTTTTGGAAACACTGATCACAAAATCAACATCAAACTTATTTGATATCATCTCAAGTTTTTCGATCACCGGCGCAATATCTCCGTCCTCTGTGCAAGCAATCTTTAAGAAGCTGTCCAGGAATACTTTTTCCAAATCGTGGTCCTGTGAAACCAACCCGCAGACAAAACCAAGAAATTCCTTCGGCTCATCCACGCAGTAATCACGCACATTGATCAGACGAACTTTGTTGCTCAATTCATACATATGCTTTGTGCTTTTGTCAAGGTACACGATATTCCCTTTTGCGCTAAGGACATCCGCATTTACCTTGTCCAAAAGAATTTTCGTTTTTCCTTTACCCTTTTCACCTGCAATAATCTGTATCATTATTTTCCTCCTTAACCTGGTTTCATTTACATTAGGTTATTGTTACCTTCTTCTATTATAGTATATACGAAAGAAAAAAACAACAGCTATTCATAAAATTATAAAATTATTCCTGTCTGTTATCAGACAATTCCATAGAAAGAAGCTTTGTCATTTCACCGTAAAGCTGATCTTTGGAATCTGCACCAAACACAGCAGAAATATATTCCGCACCATTATAACTGCTCAATAAAATAAGACAATCTCCCGCGGACGGCGTACTTCCGGTTTTTCCGCCAACGACAATAACCCCGTCCGGCGATTGATAATTTCCAAGAAGATACTGTATTGTAGATTCCAGTTCCATCTGGCATTTATTTTTTTCTGTATCGGTGTATAAAAGTGTGTAAGATTTTTGTTTCATAATTTCTCTAAATCCAGGATAAGAAAGACATTCACGAAAAATCAAATACATATCGTAAGCAGTTGTATAATGTTCAATCTGATGAAGACCATGCGAATTCGAAAAATATGTATGTGTGGCTCCAATTTCACGAGCGACT
The DNA here is from genome assembly GCA_947086895.1 of uncultured Lachnospiraceae bacterium. Taxonomy (GTDB): domain Bacteria; phylum Bacillota; class Clostridia; order Lachnospirales; family Lachnospiraceae; genus RGIG4057. The sequence continues at coordinate 6,897 of CAMUAR010000015.1, forward strand.
TCGTTCATCCGCTCAACAAAAGCTTCCTCGCTCCCGCATAAATACTGTGCGATAGCCACGCCAGCATCATTTGCGGAATAGACAAGCAAAGCATTTAAAAGTCCGTCAAGGTTTGTGGTCTCTCCACGTTTTAAACCGCACAGTTTTGCACCATAAGCAGTAATACCTCCATTGGTCTGCTGGATCACTACCTCTTCGTCAAGGCTGCGCCCTTCCTCCTCAAGAATTCGATAAAGTGTAAGTGCCGTAAGCACTTTTGTTGTGCTGGCTGGATAGATTTTTTCAAAACTGTTTTGTATGTATATAACTTTTTGATTTGTGATATTAAATAAAAAAGCCGCTTTTGCTTGAATATCATTTTGGTCTGCAATCGTTGCATCTGGCACACAGTATAATGAGGAGGGAAATGAAAATACCGCGTCCACTCCTGAAGCCTGTGCGGTATAGGAGCCAAACACCGGCGTATCTATTTTATTGTCCGAAGATATCAGCATCGGAACAATGCTTGTATTCGCTTTTTTACATCCAGCGCACAGGAATAAAAGGAGCATGGCAATAAAAGACCACACTCCGCTTTTTTTGTTTTTTTTCATACATTTTACCAGGCACAAAAACCGCTTCCTCTCAGCAGAGGGAAAGTGCCGTCCTTCTTTCTATCTTGACAAAACAATACATTGCATCAAAGATCAAGATATTATTGTCAATATCAATCTTAAATATTTTAGTATCACTAAGTGATTTTTCCAGTCAATATCACTTTAAGCAATTATACTTATCAGGGAAGAAAGTATGGGACGTTTAACGATATGCCTCGCGCCATTCCAGATCACCGCGGTCAAGTGCTTTGATTAACAATTCCGCGGTTGCAAGATTGGTCGCAAGAGGTATATTATGCGTATCACAAAGCTGCACAACGTTATTTACATCTGGTTCATGTGATTTTGGGGTGAGAGGATCTCTTAAAAAAATCACAAGATCAATCTCGTTGTGTTCAATCTGTGCTCCCATTTGCTGTTCTCCACCTAAATGTCCAGCTAGATACTTATGCACATTTAAATTTGTCACTTCCTCGATCAGTCGACCCGTTGTCCCGGTCGCGAAAATTTCATTTTTTGCAAGGATTCCGCGATACGCGATGCAGAAATTCTGCATCAGCTTCTTCTTCGCGTCATGTGCAATCATCCCGATATTCATCACAAAATCCCTCCATTTCATTTTGTCTATAAACCCCTATAAATTTAAATAAATTGTTCATCCTCGTCTTTTCTGCGCTCTTTCATCTGTAAACTGACATTCATCAGCACGCCAACCATCATATAATTGCCAAGCAGCGAGCTTAGACCAGAACTTAAAAACGGAAAAGGAATTCCAGTGTTTGGAAAAAGCGATGTATTTACGCAAATATTGATGATTGTCTGAAAACCGACCATACATCCAATTCCACCCGCAAGAAGCATTCCAAGATAATCTTTTGCTCGAAAAGCCACATAGAACGCTCTGTATATAAAAAACACCATCAGACCAATCACAACACAGCTGCCGATAAAACCATAAGCCTCGGCCACCGCTGTATAGATAAAGTCGCTTTCAATTGCAGGGAGCGTCCGGCAGACTAAGGACTTTCCTGTTCCTCCTGATGTAAATTTGCCCGCCAATCCTCCAGCGCGAATCGCAATCGCTGCATTTTCCTGCTGCCACATTTCCTTCGGATACAGATCGGGATATTTTAAAGCAAGTATTCGGTTTTGCTGGTATGGATGCAGCAGTTTCTGAAAGTCCTGCTGAATATACCACCAAAGCCCAGCGCACACTGGCACAGCGACTGCCACTACCGGCAATATCAACTTGTAGGAGATGCCAGACAAAAACATCATTCCGGCAAACATCGCAAGCAGAGCAAGTGTTGTTGACAGATCCGGCTGCTCCAAGATCAAAACGAGCGGTATTGCCACTACAATACAAGCAATCATCAGAAAATATATCTTGTTTATTTTTTTCTGATATTTATCAAACAGCTTTGCAATAAAGATAATCAAAAGCAGTTTTGTAAACTCGGACGGCTGAACACGTCCAATCTTTGGAATATCCAGCCAGCGTTTTGCATCATGGTAAGAATGCCCAATCAACCTTGTTATCACAAGCAGCCCTATGTTCAGCAAGTAGCATACAATATAGAACTTGCATGCAAAATGGTAGTCAACCAAGGAAATTACAAGTGCGGCCACCACTCCAAGCACAATACCTAAGATCTGCTTTTCATACAACATATCCTCTGCCTTCTGAACTTCTTTGATAATCGTAAGCCCGATAAAGCCCAGCAGAAACGCCGCAAGCATAGCCTGAATGTTGTAGTGTCTGAAATTGTATTCCTTAATATTGAAAATCTTTTTTAACATAGATGCCTATCCTATCATCAACGTTTCATCCCCTTAATCGGGATATTGGCAAAAAGGGATGGTCCGCCGTTGCTATTCTCATTATCAACTTGATTTACCTTGATGTCAAGACCTTCTGTGTCAATTTCCACATATTTACTCAACACTTCAATAATGTCGTTCTTGATGCATTCCATCAATTCCGGCGTACATCCGGCACGGTCAGCGGAGAGTACAAACTGCAGACGCTTTTTTGCAACGTCCCCAGAAGATTTCTTTTTAAAAAAATCACCAAATGCCATTAGCACCTCCACCCCCTATTTCTTGCCGAACAATTTGTTTAAAATACCTTTCTTAGAATTCAAGTCCAAATAAGGCACTTCCTCCCCAAGAAGGCGATGGCAAATATTCATGTATGCTTTGCCTGCCATTGTGTCATTGCCGACAAGCGGCTCGCCCTGGTTTGTCGAAATTACAATATTCTCGTCGTCCGGCACAATACCAATCAAATCAATCGCAAGAATTTCCACAACATCGTCGCTGGACATCATATCACCGCGTTTTACCATATCCGTGCGCAGGCGGTTTACAATAAGATGCGTCTGTTTCATCTCATGCGATTCCAAAAGCCCGATAATACGGTCTGCATCCCGCACGGCGGAAACTTCCGGCGTCGTTATTACAAGCGCATGATCCGCTCCCGCAATCGCATTGTGAAAGCCCTGTTCAATTCCCGCTGGGCAATCCATCAGTATGTAGTCAAATTCCCCCCGCAGATCATCGCACAATTTTTTCATCTGCTCTGGAGAAACCGACGTTTTATCTTTGGTCTGTGCGGATGGCAGCAGGTAAAGATTTGGATATCTTTTATCCTTGATCAAAGCCTGTTTGATTCGGCAGTTGCCATCGATCACATCAACAAGATTATATACAATGCGGTTTTCAAGTCCCATCACAACGTCAAGATTGCGAAGTCCGATGTCTGTGTCGATCATTACAACCTTTTTGTCTAGTTTTGCAAGCCCAGTGCCGACATTTGCCGTCGTCGTGGTCTTTCCAACCCCGCCTTTCCCTGATGTAATAACAATTACTTCGCTCATGCTTCCATGTTCCTCCTTATAACGTGATATCGTTCCATACTCTTTTATTCAATGATTCTAGACAAACTTGACCATTTTCTAGAAAGGCGATTTGCATTTTCTTCATTTCTTCTTTGTCTGTTTTATCACAGGAGCGAGCCAGATAGCCAGCAATGCGGATCATCACAGGCGCCATATCGATTGCAAAGACAAACGCTTTCTCATTTCCGCCTGCTCCTGCAAACACTTGACCTTTTAAAGCACCAAGCACAATAACATTGCCTGTTGAGGTGACGGAAGCTCCTGGATTTACGTCGCCAAGAATAACGACGCTCGTCTCAAAGGTCACCGCTTGTCCAGAACGCAGATTTCCCTTGTAGAAAGTGCCGGAGGCTCCCGCAAGCTCCATCAATCTCTCATTTAAAGTTTTTTCATACTGCTTGTCCCTCGCTTCATTCGTGTCAACAAGACAGACAACGCGCAGATCACAGCTCTCTGTAATAATATCCAACAGCTCTTTTTCCTGTTCTGGAAGAAGCGGTCTCCCTTCAAATCCAAGCACAACCGGCGCAGCGCCCAAAAATTTGGAGGAATCCTTGAATTTTTGAGCAACCCGGTCTTTCAGCTTTGAATATTCCATTTTTGAATCCAGAATAACGGTAATTCCATGATTATTTCCTTTAATAATAACAGAATTGTCCATAAGCACCTCATTCTTTTCTATTGTTTGTTAATCAGATATCCTGATTGTTGTGGCATTCCCCGCTTTTACTTTTCCTGAAAGCAGTGCCTCTTTGTTTTCCCCTTTATAATAATATCCAAAAACTTCTCTGGCGAGATAAGCTGCATTTGCCGAGGAATAACCGTTAGGAATAACAACAGTAATGCTGATTTCCGGTTTTTCGTAAGGTGCATAAGCAACAAACAGCGCATTGTTTGGATGAGTTGTACTAACCTGAGCAGTACCGGTTTTTCCGGCTACTTTTACTCCAAGATCACTGTACAGCCGCATCAGCGAGGAATTTGTCGATGTGTTTACTACATTGTACATACCAAGCTGCACTGCCTTCCACTGAGCATCTGAAAATTGCGTAATATTATTGTACACCGAAGGTTCCTTCTCGTAAATCAGACTGCCATTTTTGTCGAGAATGCGGTCAATTAACGTAAGATCGTAACATACGCCGCTGTTTGCTACCGTCGTGATATACTTTGATATCTGAACCGGTGCAAAATCATGATAATAACCGATTGATGTTCGAACAGCGTCCTTATTTGAGATCAGTGGTTTCGACTCGAAAATCTCCACGCCGGAATACTCGGATAAGCCAAACATTTCCGCATATTTCTGAATTGCGGAAAGCCCTTGTGCATCGATGTAATTTCCTTTTGCATCAAGAGATAACGTATATCCAATCTTGTAAAAGAAATAGTTGCATGAGTGCCGAATTGCATCCGTCACATTGATGGAACCATGACTTCCTGGGTATTTCCAGCACTTTGGCGACGGTTCAATCTCCTCAAAAATACCAGCGTCGCGAATCCTAGTAGATGTGTTGATTACGCCCTCGCCAAATCCTACAAACGACATAAGCGGTTTGAAGGTAGAACCTGTTGTCGTCCGCTGCTGTGTCGGTCGGTTGATCAACGGCGAGGAGTTGTCCGCAAGTAATTTGGAATAATAGTCGTAGTTAATTTTGTTTGCAAGCATATTGTTGTCATAAGAAGGATATGTGACCATCGCAAGCACCTCGCCGGTATTGACATCCGTAATTACAACAGAACCGCTGCATGGCTCCAGTGCAAGCTGTGCCGGGGTGATCTCAAGGTTTGTCAGCTTTTCGATCATAAAATTGTACGCGGAGGTACGTCCGCTTTTCAGCCTCTTCACATCATCCTCATTATATTCTAACACATTCTGCTCAAATAATAAAAGACAAATTTCTGTCCCAGTGAGTTTTCTTGTAAAAATAAGAGTGCGATAAATCTTTTTTTCGAATTCTTTGTCGTCTTCAAAATAATGCAGGATATAATCGACAAGCATTGCATAATGCTCATCGATACTGTAATAGTTATCGCCAACGCCAAGTTTCGACAAATCCACCCAATTTTTTGAAATCGCATACTGCAGAAAACGACTTAAGCTTATTTTGTCGTTCGTGTAATCCAGATACATTTGATCCGTTCGATCGATCGCAGAAGAAACCAACAGCTGCACATCCGAAGAGATAAGTTTTGAATATACGTAATCAAGATATTCTTCCATCTCCTCCCCTGCTTTTTGGTTTGTCACAGTATTATCAAGCGCCAGATATTGTCTGAGACGTGAAAAAATGCTTTCTCTCTTTTCTTTAAAATATCCTAAAACTCTCTTTTCTAAGTCCGATGCGTCTTCGGACTTAAATGCTTTGATATCAATTACATTGTTGTAAATCAGCGCATTATAAACTTCATAAATCGGAATTTCAATGCCCGATGCTTTGGTTCCTTTTGTTCCATAACTCATACTGTTATTGATTTTTGAAATCAATATAGCGGCGATATTCCGCTCTAATATATGATAAACAGCAACCTGTAAGTCTCTTACAATGGTCAGGTACACATCATTGCCGGCGACTGGCTGCTTTGTAATCTTGCTGTCAATAATGCGATTATTTGAATTTACAGTTAATGTTTCGATCCCTTTTGTTCCGAAAATATATTCTTCCATGGACTTTTCCAAACCTGTTTTTCCAATTACATCAGTAGATTCATAGATTGGTTCTTCTAAATCCTTATTGAGTTCTTCCATCTCTGTTGTGTTGATTGCGCCGGTGTAACCGATCATATGTGCAAAATAAAGACTGTCGTAATAAACGCGGGATGTCGTCTGTTTGACTTCCACTCCCGGCACGTCCGCCATATTCTCCTTTACGGCGGCAACGGTTACTTCATCGACGTTGGAAGCAAGCGTAAACTGGGAATACTGAGGGTTGAGAATCAGCAAATTATAGCGCACCACCATAATTTTATACATTTCTTCGATCGTGTAATCATCGGAGATCTCAAACATCGAACCGTTTTCTTGATCGCCATTTTTCAGAAACATAAAAACTTCTTCTGCCGTGGCATTTCGCTGGGCGTCGCTTAATTTTGATATCGAAGTAAGACAATATGCGTTTTTCTTAAAACGCAGTTCTGCATTTCCAGAAACGTTAAACTCCAGCGAATATTCTTCTTCCGAGTGAATCAGGTCAATTCCAAAGTCAAGTTCCAGCTCATAGCCATAGTCTTCCAGCAGAGAAACAAGCTGTAAGATCATTGCATTCTTCTTAGAGTTTTCTGTCACAAGAGCAGTATTGCTCATAACAACAGAATAACTCAGCACATTTTCCGAGAGCTGAACTCCGTTTCTGTCATAAAAGTTTCCTCTTGTACTTTTGATATCACGCTCTTCTGTGTTTTTTGTCACTGCCGTATTATCGCGGTCATCCTCGCGGTCTGCAATCTGCATCTGAAACGTTCTGACCGCAAGCAGAAAAAAAATGCAAAAGAACGCTGCCAAAAAAGGGATCGTTCTATTGTTTAAAATACGTTTTAACTTTTCAATAAAAATATCCAGCAATTACTTCTTCTCCTTATTTTCCCATCGCAAAAGCAACAAATGCAGTTTTTGAAAAATCTTATAAAATAAAATTGACACAAGCACCGTGTAGATTGTACGCGGCACGGTAACATGAAAAAAATAATACCCAAGGTTCAGTTTTCCGCGAAGCAAAATCATAAATATATAATAAAGAATACTGTATACAAGCTCGCTGGCTGTAACCATACCCAATGGCAAAAGATAGTCGTCCTTGTCAAAGATTTTTACGGCATACCCATTGAAATATCCAATAAACATATAGAGAGCAGCAAACAGTCCAATCACATCCCCAATGCAAAAGTCCATCAGGAGTCCCGACAAAAATCCTGTCAGAACACCAGCGTTCTGACCTTTGAAAAATGCGGTTGAAACAACAAGAATAAGCAGTATATTCGGAACCACTCCTGCCATCTCAAACCATGGGAATACTGAACTTTGCAGCAGGTAGCATATAACAATTTCAAACAGTACAACAATACAACGAATCACAAAGTTACCTCTTACTCCCCATCACTTTCTATTCTTTCCTTCAGCTGCGTGATGATCAATACATTCTCGATATGTTCAAAATCGACGACCGGAAGCAAGTTCGCTTCTTTGGTCATATTGCTGGCATCGGTTCTGATATTCTGAACAAATCCAATCAAAATACCAGGCAGGTACTTATCACTGATGTAAGAAGTCACAAGTTCATAATTTTCTGCAATCTGCGCGTGAATACTGATATCTTCAATACGTATCATGCCCTTGTCCATCAGTTCAATATCACCGTGAACGGTGCAGGTATCATTTGTTTTCAGAAACATCCCGCTGACATAGCTTGTGTCGTCGATAATAGAACGTATTTTTGAATAATTATCGCCGACTTCCGTCACAATACCGACAAGACCGTTTCCGGCAATTACATTCATATCCTTTTTTATACCGTCTCTTGCTCCCTTATTTACAACAAACGAGCTGTAATAGCTGTTGGAATCTTTGCTGATTACACTTGCGGCAACCATTGGATAATCGGAATACTTTTGTCCAACTTCATACAGATCCCGCAGCGCTGCAAGTTCGTAACCGTCGGAAACAAGGATGCTGTTTTGCGTTTTCAGAGCTTCGATCTGTGCTCTCAGCGCTTTATTTTCTTCCTGAAGTCTGCTTTTGCTTTCAAACAGCTCCACACGTTCCGCAATCCAGTTTCCGACGATATTGATGCCATTCTGCATCGGGGTAATGAAACTTCCGACGCCAGTTTTGATCGGAGTAAGGCTTCCGCTGTACTGGTAGGAAATATAAATCATCATCATGCATAAAAATAACAATGCATAAAGCAAATATTTTGGCCGAAGAGAGAATTTTACTTTTTTTCTGCGTCTCATATTGATTGATCATTCTGCATTCGCTCTTACTGCGCCTTTGTTATAGATCAATTTTTATTTGTTTAAAAATCGATTTCGGTGTGCTTTGAGCTTCTGCTGATTTGAATTTCACATTTGCCCTCGCCGCACTTTTTGCAGAGTGTGCTCTGGACTTCTGCTGATTTCTGAGTTTCGCATTCACCTTTCCTGCTCCCTTTTTGTCTGCTCAAAAATTAGTGCGGATACACAGAAAAGTTTTTGCTGTTTTACTTTATAAAAATTTTTAGCCGCCGTAGTAGGTCTGTTTTAATGTCAGAGCAAGGGACGATAATTTGCTGTTTTCAATAATGCGCCCAAGACCTTTGACTACTGTGTTGGCAGGGTCATCGCAGATATTGATATCAAGTTCTGTCTCCTGAGCCATCAGACGGTCAAGTTCAAAAATATTGGCGGAACCGCCCGTTAGATAGACCCCGGAATCAATAATATCCGCTGAAATTTCTGGTGGAGTTTTTTCCAAAATAATACGTACTGCATCAATGATACTATGCATATATTCAGCAATTGTTTCATATACAAAGTTTGCTGAAATTTCACGTTCAATCGGAAGTCCTGAAAGTACATCACGCCCATAGACACGAATTGTTTTTTCTACTTTTGGCGGAAGCGCGCAGGCAAGTTCTTTCTTGATTGTCTCCGCAGTTTTTTGACCGATAATCAAATTGTATGTCTTTTTTACATTTAGAATAATTGCTTCATCTACTTTGTTTCCGCCGACCGGGATAAGTTTGCTTAGAACGATACCTCCGAGAGAGATGATAGAAACCTCCGTGGTATCCGCACCGATATCGACAATCATAACGCCTCTGGCTGTCATAACATCAAGGTCTGCGCCGAGGGCGTCGGCAATCGGTTTTTCTACAATACGCACTTTTTTTGCCTTGGCATTTGAACTTGCTACAAGATCAAAAAACGCACGCTTCTCCACCTCGGTGATATCCGTCGGCGCAGCGACTAAAAATTCTGATCCCGTGATCTTGCCGTATTTTTTAGAGAGTTTATCGAATGCCAGGTTTAACAAAGAAAGCATGTTGGCAATATCCGCGATCACTCCGCTTTTTACTGGATAATCCACAAGGATATTTGACGGAGCTTTCCCGTACATTTCATAAGCCTCGTCGCCGATTGCGATGATCTGGCTGCCGTTTGCTACCGCGATAATGTTCTTCGCGTCAAAAATTACTCCCTCATTCTTCTTGTATATTTTAATCGTACTTGTACCGAAATCAATTCCAAATACTTTGCCTGACATTTCTTCCTCCATTTCTTCTATTCAACGCACTCCAACCCTTTTGAATGGCGAACGGCGATAAAATTTTTTCTGCTTCCTTCTGACAGGATTTTCTGGCAGAAGGAATTCCCGCAAAGGGATTAAAACGGCGCGCACCCGTTTTCTTTAAAACTGAAATAGCGGTTGTCGCCAATAATAATATGGTCGAGCAGTCCGATTTCCAAAATCTTTCCAGCCTGTGCAACTCTTGTCGTGATGGCAACATCCTCGCGGCTTGCCGTTGGATCGCCGCTCGGATGATTATGAACAAGAATAATATTTACCGCTTGTCTCTGCACTGCCTCGATAAAAATTTCGCGCGGGGACAGCAGCGATGAATTTACTGTCCCGATTGTCAAAAGCTTGTCCCCAAGAAAAATGCACTTTGTGTTAAAAAACAAAACGTACACTTGTTCTACGGTAAGAAACCTTAACTGCTGCATATAATATTCTGCGATTGTCTCCGGTTTTGTAAAAACAGGGCGATGCTTAAAATTTATACGAGACAGTCTTTTTGCAAGCTCCAAAATCGCCATCAGCTTGATTGCTTTCACTCTTCCAATGCCGTGTATGGCGGTAAGCCCTTGATACGGCATCTTTGCCAGACCAGCCAAACTCTGCTCTGGGCTTTGCAGAAGTAATCGCTCTGCTAAACCGACGGCGGATTCTGTTTTTGTCCCCGTCTGCAAAACAATTGCCAAAAGTTCCGCCTCCGACAAAGCGGATACTCCCTCACTTTCACACCGCTCATAAGGGCGTTCGGAAAGCGGAAGATCCTTTATCCTGCGCTTTGCTGTTATTTCCATTCTTGTCCTTTCCTTCTCTCCAGAAAGCCAAAAAGGTCACCTGCCGCTATAATTTGCGGTAGGCAAAGACTGAAATAATAACGCCGATAACACTGGCGATTGTAATTTTCATGGAAAGACCAAAATGAATAACAATAACGCCGAGATTTAAAGTGAAATAGCTGTTTTCCCCAGAACCAACGCTGAACTCCTGCCCGTAATTTAACCAGGAAAGCCAGGAGACATCGCGGGCAAGATACCCCAGAAAACCTCCTACTACAATTCCTGCAAGAATTAAAAGAAACAAAGCCCAGGAATTTTTTCCCCGATCTCGCGCCATCGCCATCCTCCTTCCATTCATAATCTTTTTTATTCTACCATATTTTTTTGTATTTGTATACTATTAATATGGATTTTATTTCAATGACAGTAATCCTGCTTCCAAAAGCTTCTGCGCAGACATCATAATCCCGAATTTTGCATGATACCATGTCAAACCGCCCTGGAAATACACCGCATAGGGTTCTGCAAGCGGACCGTCTGCCGATAACTCGATCGAACTGCCCTGAACAAAAGCTCCTGCTGCCATAATAACATCGGATGTATAACCTGGCATCGGTCCTGGTTCTGGAGTGACAAACGAATCCACCGGAGCCGCTGCCTGGATACCGTGGCAAAATGCAATCATCGCTTCTTTCGAGCCAAGTGTTACCGCCTGAATAATATCATGCCTTGTCTCTGACCCATTTGGAATTACAAAAAAACCGAGCGATTCATATAGATTAGCAGCAAAAACAGCACCTTTTAAAGCTCCTGCTGCCACGGTCGGCGCAAGGAAAAACCCTTGGAAAAACGATTGGTTCAGTCCCAGTGTAGCACCCACCTCACGACCGAGACCAGGGGCGGTCAAACGGTACGCACATTGTTCCACCAAATCTTGTCTGCCTGCAATATAACCGCCAATCGGCGCAAGCCCGCCGCCTGGATTTTTGATCAGCGATCCGACGCACAAATCCGCGCCGACATCCGTCGGTTCGATCGTCTCGATAAATTCCCCATAACAATTATCTACCATGCAGATAACATCGGGATTTATCGATTTTATAAACGAGATTAGTTCTCCAATTTTTTCGACAGAAAGCGTCGGTCTCGTCTGATATCCTTTTGAGCGCTGAATGGTCACCAGTCTTGTACGTTCATTTAACGCGGACTTTATATTGGAATAATCAAAACTTCCGTCCGGCAGCAAGTCAACTTGCCGGTAAGTCACACCGTACTCGGCAAGGGAACCTGTGCTGTGATCCCCTGATTTTCCGCCAATTCCAATGACTCCTTCCAGTGTGTCATAAGGTTTTCCGACCGGCGAAAACAGCTCGTCGCCCGGTCTTAAATTTGCAGAGAGCGCGACAGCAAGTGCATGTGTTCCGCAAGTGAGCTGTGGACGCACAAGCGCAGCCTCCGTGTGGAATGTGTCCGCATACACTGCCTCCAGCGCATCACGCCCGGCATCGTTGTAACCGTACCCTGTAGATGCTTGGAAAAACGATTCGCAAACTTTATTTTTCTGCATTGCCCTTAATACTTTTAACTGATTGTATTCTGCAATTTCATCGATCGCTTGAAAGCGCGGTGCAAGCTGATCTAGTATTTTTTCGCAGTATTGATATAATTCTTGTGAAATTCCAAGCTCCATATAAATTTTATCTGTCCGTTCCATATTATTTCCTCCATTTTATCTGATTTATATTTTTTACGAATCCTATCTCTTTTTTCTGGCACTGGCAGCACGTTCTTCACCAGCTTTTTTAATTACAAAGATTACCTTGCGTACAAGATGGTACAACAGCAGTATAATCTCTGTAAAGCTAAACGCCATAGCGTAAGAAAGTTCTCTTGATGTTTCATATTGCTTTGTCGGATCATTTAATCCAATCACAATCAAAACAATAATTGCAATCAAAAGAGTACCCTGACCTACACAATAAAATAATGTTCTGTGTATCTGAAAACGAAGCTTTAACTGCCATTCTATGAAAATACTGACCGTAATCATAATTGTGTAAAGTACTACCATCATGATCAAAAGAGACGAATCCTTTTCCGGCACTGGAATGAAATCCATAGAGAGTGTTAAAAGCGCCATAAGAATTGCATAGAAAACGCCAAATACAACAGAGCGTTCCTTCGGTGTAAGAAGAGATTTCCGGCGCGGCGGCTGTTCCTTTGCAATTTTTTTTAATTCTGCCACTCCATCCTGCATTTTATCTGTTTTATCCATGTTTTCCTCCATCTCAAAGCCTTCCAATCCGAAGAGTGTATGCTTTATTATTTCCAATAAGTGCCTTTGATACCTGATGATTCCAATGGTTTTCCTGCTGACCAATTTTAGCAAATCCATGTTTTGGGAAGTTTGTTTAAAAGCTCCTTCAACAGTCGGTTATCGTTATAATCAAATTCTGATTTATCAAACCAGATTGCCTGTTTTTCTCTTTTAAACCATGTAAGCTGACGCTTGGCAAAATGCCTTGTATCTTTTTTGATCTGCTCTATCGTTTCTTGTAATGTTTGTTTGCCTTCAAGATATTCCAAAAGCTCTTTGTAGCCAAGCCCCTGCATAGAAACTGCCGTTTTGGAAAGCCCTCTTTTTTGCAGGCGCTCCACTTCCGACAACAGCCCGTCTTTTATCATTTCATCTACCCGAAGATTAATCTGCGCATAAAGCAGATCGCGCGGTGCAGTCAGCACAAAATAGTAAAGTTCATAAGGAGACGTATGCAATTTCTGTTCTTGATTATGTTCTGAAATTTTCTTTCCGGTCTGATGATAGTACTCTAATGCGCGTATTGTCCGCTTTATATTATTTTTATGAATTTGAGCAGCAGCAGCAGGGTCAATGCCACAGAGTCTTTGGTGCAGCGCGTCAGCACCGTGCAAAGCAGCGAAATGTTCCAGTTCTTCCCGAAATTTAAAATCCGTTTCTGTCTCTGTAAAATCGACTGCATTTGTGACAGCTTGAATATAAAATCCTGTTCCGCCGACAATAATAGGGATTTTTCCGCGCGAATAGATTTCATCCATCGCCTGTTCTGCAAGCTGCTGAAACAATGCAACATGAAAATCTTCTTCCGGTTCCAGCACATCAATAAGATGGTGCGGCACTTCCTGCATTTTTGCAGCATCAATTTTCGCGGTGCCGATATCCATGCCGCGGTACACCTGCATGGAATCCGCTGAGATAATTTCTCCCCCGACAGATTTTGCAAGAGCGATGGAAAGTTTTGTTTTTCCAACTGCGGTCGGTCCAGTCAGCACAATCAACGGTTTTTGGTTCTCCATTTCATATCTTTGTCAATTTAACTTTCTTTGTCAAATTGACTTCCTTTCCAATCAAGACGATGATTAAAAAATAAACTAAATTTATTTATTTTTTAATATATAAATTAAATTATTAGCAAAAATTTATTTGATGTTTATCCTACAATGCGCTTAAACTTTCTTTCAATCTCATGTTTTGTCATTGAGATAATAATCGGTCTCCCATGCGGACAGTGAAATGGATTTTCCAACTTCATCAGCTCATCCAGCAAAGCTTTTGCCTCCTGATTTGACAGTGTAGAATTTCCCTTTACCGCAGCTTTGCATGAGATAGAAGCAATTCGGTCAAGAATAATATCCGGTGTGCCAGTAAGCGGTTCCTCCAATAAATTATCCAACATTTCCATAAAAAGAGCTTGTCCGTCCACCCCGTAAATTTCCGCGGGAACAGCGTGGATGGAATATGTTCTTTTGCCGAACTCCTCAATCAGAAAACCCAGCGTTTGAAAATAGTCTTTGTAGCGCAGCAAAACTTCTTCCTCCCGAATGGAAAGAGAAAGAACTGCCGGCGGGCTTAACATCTGCGACGCTCCTTTTTGTACTTCATTCATCCGGCGCACGGTACGCTCATATAAAATTTTCTCATGAGCCGCATGTTGATCAATAATAAAAAGCTGTTGCTCAAACTCAACAAGCCAGTATGTTCCAAACAACTGCCCGATAATTTGATAACGGTCAGCGGAAGATTTTTTTAAGAATGCTTCTTTTGTTTCCTCGGCTTCAAACAAAGACATCTGCCGTGCCTTTTCATTATCAGAAAGATGGTTCTTATCCTTTTTTACACAACCCAATGGATCGGTATCATAATTTTTATTTTCCTGCAGCGTTTTCGCTCTGATTTCGTTTTCATACAGAGCCGCATTGCTATTTACATTGTTTTTTTCTTGATCTGCTGTTTGTTTTTCTATTTTTGTTTCCTTTTCTAATTTTTTTTTCGGCTCAAACAGTCCTGCTGCCAATGTTTCCTGAATTGCCTGTTCGCGCACTTTTTCCGCTTGCCCGCGCAGGTCGGCGCGGCTCATAGTAATTCGATTATGTTCAAACAGCTCCGGCGATGCGGCGTATGTCTTCTTTTCCTTTTGTTTCTGTGTCAGAACCGCGTCCGGTATCATATTTTTTCCGGCAAGCGCATCCTTCACCGCGCCAAAAACAATCCGGTACAATCCTTCTGTATCGTCAAATCGAACTTCAAGTTTTGTCGGATGAACATTGACATCAATGCGCTCCGGCGGTATGGAAAGCATCAGTACAGTAAATGGATACTTGTGCTGCATGGTATAAGGCTTATATGCCTCCTCGATCGCTTTGCTGATCATGTTGCTTCGAATATATCTCCCGTTGATAAAATAATTTTCGTAGTTTCGGTTACCGCGGGAAATCACAGGTTTTCCGATAAATCCCAAAATTCCAATATCCCCTGGCTTTCCATCGACCGGCAGCAGTGCTGTCGCCACATCGCGGCCATAAATATGATAAATACAATCCTTTAAACTGCCGTTTCCAGAAGTTTGAAGCATTGTTTTGTTATTGTTGATAAACTTAAACGCTACTTCTGGGTGGGAAGTTGCAAACCGCTCCATCAGATCACTGATATAACCAGCCTCGGTCACAGCTGATTTTAAAAACTTCTTTCTGGCTGGCGTATTATAAAATAAATCGCGCACAAGAAAGGTAGTTCCTTCTGGCGCGCCGACTTCGGAAAATTCCTTTTCTATACCGCCGCTGATAAAATAGCGGTTTCCGGTGAATTCTTCTCTCGTTTTTGTGATAAGTTCCACAACAGCAACAGAAGCAATGCTTGAGAGCGCTTCTCCGCGAAATCCCAAACTGCGGATTGTCAAAAGGTCAACTGCTGTCATAATCTTGCTTGTCGCATGGCGAAGAAATGCTGTTCGTATTTCTTCTTTTGGTATGCCTGCGCCATTGTCTGTTACACGGATCAATTTATTTCCGCCCTCTTTGATTTCCACCGTAACAGAACCAGCGCCGGCATCAACTGCATTTTCTACAAGTTCTTTTACAACAGAAGCCGGGCGTTCGACCACCTCGCCAGCTGCAATCTTATTGATTGTATCCGAATCCAGTATATGAATTCCCGCCATTCGTTTCCCTCCTGTTATACTTTTATTTTATCTTTTCCTGTAGTTCGTAAAGTTTATTTAATGCTGCAATCGGTGTAAAACGGGATAAATCAAGCGATTTTAATTCGGCAATCACCGGGTCTTTTGAAATATCAAACAGAGAAATCTGCTGAAAACTGTTCTCGTTTTCCACACTTGGTTCTTTTTCGACTACAATACTTTGCGCTTCTTTTCCTGCTGCATCCGCCAAAAGTTTTGTGCGCTCCGCAATATCATTTTCATTTAAAGTCGCTGCGATCTCTTTTGCGCGGGCAAGTACCTTTTCAGGAACTCCTGCAAGTTTTGCCACCTGAATTCCATAACTTTTATCTGCACCGCCCTGGATAATTTTGCGCAGAAAAACAATATCTTCTCCTGATTCCTTCACTGCAATACAGTAATTATGCACGCCTTGAAGCTGTCCTTCCAATTCCGTCAGTTCGTGATAATGTGTTGCAAACAGCGTTTTTGCTCCGATACTTGCAGGATTGTTGATATGTTCTGCCACCGCCCAGGCAATGCTCAACCCGTCGAACGTCGATGTGCCTCTCCCGATTTCATCTAAAATAACCAAACTGTTTTTTGTCGCATTTCGCAGAATATTGGCGACCTCTGTCATTTCTACCATAAACGTACTTTGACCGGAAGCAAGGTCATCCGACGCGCCCACGCGCGTAAAAATCCGGTCAACAATACCGATATCCGCAGACGAGGCAGGAACAAAGCTGCCAATCTGCGCCATCAAAACAATCAGCGCTGTCTGCCGCATATAGGTGGATTTTCCAGCCATATTAGGTCCGGTAATAATGGCAAGTCTGTTCTCCTGGCTGTCAAGCACCGTATCGTTTGCCACAAACAATCCGTCGTCCAACATGGTTTCCACAACGGGATGCCTGCCGTTTTGTATTGCAATCCGCCCTGATGTATTGATCGAAGGTCTTACATAATGGCTGCGGTCCGCGACAAATGCAAAAGAAGCAAACACATCAAGTCTTGCCACTGCTTTTGCTGTTCGCTGGATGCGCTCCACCTGGGCGGCGATCTTTTCCCGAATATCGGAAAACAGTTCATACTCCAGAGCGACAAGTTTATCTTCCGCATTTAAAATTTTATCTTCCAACGCCTTTAATTCTTCTGTTGTATATCGTTCTGCCCCGCTGAGCGTCTGTCTGCGAACCCAATCGCTTGGCACAAGATCTTTAAATGAATTTGTCACTTCAAGATAATAGCCGAACACGCGGTTAAATTTTATACGCAAGTTTTTAATGCCAGTGCGTTCCTTTTCTCTTGCCTCAAGTTCCGCCAGCCAATTTTTTCCCTCTGTTTTTGCGCTTCGCAGTGTATCAACTTCTTTGTCATATCCCTCTAAGATAATCCCGCCGTCTTTTGTCCCTGCTGGCGGGTCTGGCTCAATCGCGCGGTTTACCAGATCGCACAAGTCTTCAAGAGCATCCATATCCTGAAGAACTTTTTTTAATTCATCGCTCGCAAAGTTTTCTAACAAACAGCGGATCGGCGGAAGCATCACAAGCGAGGAAGCAAATGAGATCAAGTCGCGCGGATTGGCACTGCGGTAGCAAATCCGCCCGATCAGACGTTCCATATCATAGATAGAACCAAGATACTCTCTTAGTTCATCTCTTGTAATGATATCCGAATTTAGTTCTTCAATTGCATCGAACCTTGCATTAATTTCCTCTTGATAGACCAAAGGCTGCTCGATATAATTTCGCAGAAGTCTTGCTCCCATCGCGGTTTTTGTTTTGTCCAATACCCACAGTAAGGATCCTCGCTTGGACTTTTCCCGCAAAGTTTCCACAAGCTCAAGATTGCGCCGCGTTGATGTGTCAAGCACCATAGAGCGGCTTGTTGTATAAGGAGTAATATGCGTTAAATGCTGCAGCGCGGTTTTCTGTGTTTCAATAAGATATTGCAGCACTGCCCCGGCAGCATTGATACCTGTATGATAATCTGAAATCCCAATCTCCGAAAGAGAATCCACATGAAAATGTTCTTTCAGTGCTTTCTCACATAAACTTTTGTCGTAATACCAGCGTTCCAAATAGTTTACCGCAATGTGACAGCGCTCTTTCAAATCTTCTAAATTGATTCCGCAGGTTAAAAATTCCTGGTTGCATACGATTTCAGCCGGAGCGAACTTATAGATCTCATCCAAAATTCCGCGGGTTGAATCAACCTCTGTAATATAATAATCCCCCGTTGAAATATCCACGGTTGAAATGCCAAAAACTTTCTTTTCTGCGATAATTCCCATCAAATAATTATTTTTTGCGGCGTCCATTGACTGCATATCTACGTTTGTACCAGGAGTTACAATCCGAATAACATCGCGCCGGACAATACCTTTGGTAAGCTTTGGATCTTCTACTTGCTCGCAGACTGCAACGCGGTAACCTTTTTCGACAAGCTTCGTCAGATAGCCGTCAACTGCGTGATGCGGCACGCCGCACATAGGCGCGCGCTCCTCAAGTCCACATGCCTTTCCAGTAAGTGTAAGTTCCAGCTCTTTTGAAGCGATCTGTGCATCCTCAAAAAACATTTCATAGAAATCACCAAGCCGATAAAACAAAATACAGTTGGGATACTGTTTCTTCGTCTCCATATATTGCTGCATCATTGGTGTTAATTCTGCCATCTTTTCCTCCGTTATTTTTCTATGTAATAGCAATTTGATTTTATGATTATTCTACACCATCGTCAATTTGCATACAATCGCTGTCTGCGGCAGCGGTTGCAAGTTTGTCGCACCTCTCGTTTTGAGGATGCCCGTTGTGTCCCTTTACCCAATAAAAACTTACTTGATGCGATGACATCGCAGCAAGCAGCCGCTTCCATAAATCAACATTTTTTACAGGCTCCCCCGTTGGTCTTTTCCAGTTTTTTTTCTGCCATCCCTCAATCCAATGTTCTGAAAATGCTTTTACAAGATATTGGGAGTCTGAGTATAATTCAATCTCACACGGCTTTGTCAGAGCTTCCAGTCCTACAATGGCCGCCATCAGTTCCATGCGGTTGTTTGTTGTGCGCACATAGCCCCCGGAATATTCCCTGATATGTTCTGTACCGCGCCCGTCAATATACGACAGTACCGTTCCATAACCGCCCGGACCATCCGGGTTTCCGCGGGCAGAGCCATCGGTATAAATTGTAACTTTCATACAAAATCCCCTTTCTGTGTTGCTTTCAAATCCCCTCTTAATTTTAAACCAAATTCTTTTGTTACAGTTGTTCGATCAAACCCCATTCTCCAGTTTCTTCAAAACGCTTTGCGCGCTCCTTTGCACGGTTGGTAATTCGGTCGGCATAGCCGAGCATTTTTAAAAGTTTGATTGCATTTTTTGAGACGGCGCGTCCGTTATAAAGCTTGTAATCAAACAATACCTTATCATCTTCCACATACTCCTGAAAATGATAATTTGAATATTGTTCTTCCAAAATATGCGTCAGTTCAATGTCGTGAGTCGCCGCAAAACAAATCGCATTTCTTGAAGCAAAATCCGACAAAATTTCTGCTGAAGCTGCAATGCGCTCCAATGTGTTTGTACCGCGAAGCACTTCATCGACAAAACAAAGCATTGGTATTTTATCATTCAGACGGTCTGCAATTCGTTTCAGTGATTTAATTTCAACAATATAATAGCTTTCCTTGCTAAAAATATCATCCCGCAAAGCCATGGACGAAGCAACTTGAAAAAAGCTTGCATGGTACTTTTGAGCCATCGCAGTATTGATGGTCTGGGCAAGAATGGCATTGATGGCAAGCGTTTTGATAAATGTTGATTTTCCAGAAGCATTTGATCCGGTAATCAGCACGCTTCTTGACTCTTTTAACGACGCTTTCACAGGCTCGTCCAACATTGGATGATAGATTTCTTCTGCATCCAAAAACGGCTTATCCTCCTGGAAAAGCTTTGGTA
The DNA here is from genome assembly GCA_947086895.1 of uncultured Lachnospiraceae bacterium. Lineage (GTDB taxonomy): Bacteria > Bacillota > Clostridia > Lachnospirales > Lachnospiraceae > RGIG4057. Next base: position 26,870 of record CAMUAR010000015.1, read on the forward strand.
CACACCAATCGCGCATCAACACGCGAAACGACGCGGCTGCAATCATCGCGTCCAAGTATCCTGCCGTCTCAAAAAGTTTTGTCAGTTCCGCTTCATTATTATCAAATACCTTCATCATCTGATTGAATTTAATCAAGTCAATATGAAACAGCATTCGAACATAATCGACAAGCCCTTCCAGCAAATCTCCAGTAGGACGCTTTCCTGCTACAATGCGCGCGCCTTTTCGGAAACCTGCAAATACCTTTAAAGTCGAGGCAATTTTTTCGGTGTACGCGGAGATTTCTTTGTCCGAGAGCAGAGACAACGCTTTCATACTGTCCATCATACGAATCAAATGAGATACAACAGTAAAATACTTTTCAATCTCACTCTTTCTTTTATAATACGTAAATGCATTATAAATACCAACAAAAATAATAGCCAAAACACCGGCTACAGGCTGAATAAAAATTCCGGCAAACGCTGCAATCATCGCTGCAATACTGGCATAATGAGCGGTATTTCCCTCCCGTTTCAGCAGATGCAGCAAGTGAATGTACTCATAAACGGAAATATTTTTTTCTTTTCCCATTCGCATAAACTGTTCCTGCAGGGACTGCCTGGCTTGTTTGTTTTTGATAAAATGCTCCATCAGCCGGTTTCTTTCCGCCAATTCTTCTTTGGAAAAGCTTAAGCGGTGAAGCATTGCAAACAAGTACTCCTCCCCTGCTGCCGAGCCAGTGTTGTTTATCGTCATAAAAATCTGATCCATATCGAGATCGTTCCATGTAATCGAATCGATCTCCCCGACATCTTTTTCAAGCTGATTGTAATAAAATTGGAGCGAGTGGTATTTTTCTTCGGTGTATTCTTCGGTCGGTACCTGCCCCCACTCTTTTTCCATTTTGCGATATAACTTTTCTTTGTATCTTTTTTCATCGTAGATACTTTTGATAAACAGAGCCGCGAGAACAGCCACTGCAATTCCGATATAAAGCATAGCAAAACCTCACTTTTGTTGTTTTTAAACATTCTGTCTGAAACTGCCGAAATTTTCAGAACGTATAACGCTTTTACAACCGATTTTTGTCTTTTGCCATTATACCTCTTTTGGTTGGAAAATGCAAAAAAAACTTTTATATTTCCTTTGCCAAGGACGGTATAATCAAGCAGGAAAGAAATTTTTTCATTGATTGATTTTTCTGAATGTCTGTACAAAAAACGCGCCAGTATTTACCGACGCGCTTCTAATTTACAAAAAATATAATATTTAATAGATATAGTCAATAAAGTTCTTAATTTTAATGATGGTACGATAATTTACCTTTGAGATCTTGCAGCCTTCTTTTCGACCGCTTTCATGAATTACCTGATTATTTCCGATATAGATTGCAACATGGTTGACGTTTCCGCGCGTATCCCCGTAAAATACCAGATCGCCCGGCTTTGCGTTTGCAAGACTTACCGTTTTTCCTGCGGAGGAACTTGCCAGATCGTAGGAAGTGCGCGGCAGTTTCTTTAAGCTGATTCCACATGCCTGATATACTGCGCGGCAGAAGCCAGAACAATCTGCGCCGGTCTTTAAGCTGGTACCGCCCCATACGTATTTTAATCCGATATGTTTCTTTGCTTCTGCAACTACCTGTCTGCGGATGGAAGAAACCGAAGCAGAAATCGGATCAATTTTCACCGCGGTTTTCCAGTGAAATCCGATATCGACAAATTCGCTGCTGATATAGCCGTAGCTGTCGCCGTCCGTCTCCGTCATATCTGTGCTGTCCACAATCACCTTTACCCAAAGCTGCGCTTTCTCGTCGTTTTTATTTAAAATCCCGTCTTCAACAACGTCGAGCTGCTCACCTTTTGTCACTTCCATAATAATGGTATCGTCGCTTTTTGTGGATGGCTCTGTGCGGACATTCACTGTGCCTGCAGTGACAGTCGCTGTTAATTGTGCAAGCTCTGCCGCTTTTTGATAGCCTTCATCGCCAAGAAATAAATAATCGGTTTTAATATAACCTGTGACATTTCCAGATTTAATTTTTGCCCAGCCATCCTTAACTTCCGATACAATACAATAAGCGTTTTTTGGGAAAATACCGATAATGTCATAATTTGTGCCAGCTCCTGCCCGAATATTGCAGGAATCAATCACGTTTGCGATCGCAATGTTTTCCGGGATGGTAAATCCTGTGGAAAGCAAGGCTGTGGTTCCATCTTCCTGCTGATTTTCCTCCGTACTAGAATTTAAATATTCATCAAAAAGAAGAGAAAAACCTGCGAGACTTCCTCCCCCGTTGTCTGATTCCGCAAGAGCTGGAATCACAGGAGCAGTAGAGACGATTGAAGCTGTAACAACAGTAAGTACTGCCTTTTTCCATGTTTTTTTCATGGGTACCTCCATAAATTTAAGCAAAACAATACAGAATAAAAAATTATTTTATAAAACAGACATCAAACAGCGAAATGAATCATTTCAAGATCTGTTTCAGAATCTTCAGAATCGTTTTTTGCATTAAATGTTACAAAATTATTAACTTTATTACGAAGATATTATAGCAAGCAAGATGAAATTTGTCAATATTATGGCAAAATTTTTTTTCGTTATTTACAAGTACATATTTTGCAAATATCTTTATAAAAGCCTGAAAACAAGCATTATGTGGAAATTCAGCATTTTCTTTCTACAAATGTCGTATGAACACAAAGAAAATCGGTTCTATAGTTGTAGAAAAATGGTGCTTTTTGTTATCTTTGTCAAAATATGAAAATTTTTTCAAAATAAAAATCAGACTGCTGCTTTAAAGTAATGTAACTTTATTGTAACAGTCTGATTGACTTATTTTATTTTTGGCTTCCCCAAACACATACATTGTTGCCAAGCGCGGTGAATGCTGTCACGATCTTGTGAATACCTTCGGTTGCTTGTCTTAAAAAGTAGCCTTTATACTCGACTCCGTCCACGGTGATTGTCATATCCGCTTTTCCTTCTTGGTAAGTCCAAGTACCTGTCGCGTCACCGGTTACTGTGCCGTCTTGATTTAAAGTAATCATCAAAGGTTCCACAACGCCTGCCGGTTCGCCCATCAACATTGTATAGTATGTTTTTGGATTATGAACAATAAATTCATATTCGCCGCACATTTGTTCTTCTGTAAGGTTTGTATCAGGAAGATTTTCCCCCGAATACTCGTAAGGTGCTGCGATCAGCCAGCCGTCCTGATTGACAAACAACTGGTGGACGCGCACTTCATGAGCTTCCTTGTTGCCGCCTTTGCCGCCTACAAAACGTGTGTGATACACAACATAGATCTTGCCGTCATCGTCAACAAACGCCGAGTTATGCCCCTGGGCAGCAGGAACTTCAAAGTTTCCAGAAAGCTGGTAAGAACTCATCAGACGAATGCCTACCGTAGAAAACAGGTTGTTTTCATTTTTCGTAAAAATTGCGGAGTTTCCAGCCTGGTCAACATAAGGTCCTGTAATATTTTCCGAGCGGAACACACGCATCTGGTAGCCTTTCTCTGCCTCTAACCCTCCGTAGGACATAAACAGATAGTAGTAATCTCCTACGCGAAGAAGATACGGAGCCTCTCCTGATACGGCATTTCCTCCGGCAATCTTAATGCCAAGATATGCGTCTGAAACATCCCTTTCCGTCTCATAAGTATAAGTATAATCGCGCAGTCCAGTGTTCTTATCCAGCTTTATCATATACACTCCGCCAAACCAGGAACCATAGACCATCCAGAGATCACCGTTTTCATCAAATTTAACGCATGGGTCAATCGCGTTGATTTTATTTGCGCTTGTATTCTGATATCTCGTCAGATCCGCGCCCTCTCCAAGCACATCATACACATCTGTTTTTTCTGCTGGATGTGAACTTGTGTTAAATCCAGAATAAACGACAGGACCAACGTACTCGTAAGGTCCTTCAATATCATCTGCGGTTAAAAGCGTGATAACAGAATTCCAGTCGTTTCCATTTACGCTCATATAAAAGCAATATTTTCCCATCGCTTCATTGTAAATAACATCCGGCGCCCACATATTGCCATCCATATTTGGATTTGTGTCTGTCTTGCTCCATTCATTCCAGATATCCTCAAACAATTCACCTAAGTTTGAATTGATATTTGTGTTAAATGTAGTCCATTTAAATAAATCTGTACTTTTTGCCCACGCTTTATGTGATCCAAAAATATAGTATGTATCTTCCACCTTAATAATGGACGGATCATGGACACTGACTCTTTTGTAAGTAATGTTCAATTCCTCGTAAGGAGTTGGCTCTGGCGTAGTTGGAGCAGCGGAAGGTTGTTGTTCTTGTTCGGTTGGCGTTAAATTTTCTTCCGGCTTGTCCCCGCCGCAGCCAGTAAGCATTGTGGACAGTCCCAGCACTGCCAGAGTGCCAAGCATTGCTATTCTTTTTTTCCTCATTGTATACCTCCTTTAGATTTTTGTAAATTGTTTTAAGTTTTTCTAAACGATCTACTGCCATTATACATGATTTCCCCAAAATTGTAAATAGGCTGCAAAAAATATATAACAGCATGATTTTTTGATATCAGTACAGTTAAACAAAAAGATTTATTGCAATCGATTTTTTCTCCTGCTCCCAACTGCGCATAAAAAAAGATTGAAATGAATCAATATCATCTCAATCCTTTTTATTGATGTAAAATTTAAATAATAATACAGATCATTCCACCATTGCTTTCGTTTACAATTTTCTTCATCGTATCTTGCATTTTGCGTCTGCTCTCGATTGTCATACGGTCAATTTTTGTCTCGATTCCCTCTTCTACCAGCTGTTGGAGCGTTTTTCCAAAAATATTTGTGTCCCAGATTCCCGATTCCGATGCTTCGGATTGTTCCAACATATATTCTACAAGATCTTCCGCCTGTTCTTTTGTGCCGACAATCGGCGCAACTTCCGTGACAACATCCGCCTGAATCAGATGAATGGAAGGTGCGGTCGCTTTTAGTTTTACGCCGTATTTGCTTCCATGGCGAATCAGTTCCGGAGCTTCCACAGACACTTCATCAATGGATGGCATAACAATTCCATAACCGTTTTCGCGCACCTCCTCGCAGGCGTTTCCCACTTTTTCATATTCATTCTTTCGGTTTGCAAGTTCCTTAATCAAACGGATCAGCTGGTATTCGCCCTCGATCGTTGTTCCGATCATCTCGCTGATATGCTCATAATAACAACGCTCTGCCACATCCACCTTAATCTGGGCAATCCCGCTCTCCATTGAGAGTTCCTCCAAACGAAAACTTGAAATTTCATTTGCAAACAACTGTTTTTTACAGTATTTCAGATCTTTCATGCGCGAGAATTTCCCGAGCATTTCTCTTGCATTGCGTATCATATCCTGCTTTACTGGATGTTCCTTCTCCAAAAGTTCCGTCCATTTTGGAATGGAAAACCACAATTCGCTGATTGGAAATTCATCCAGAACTTTTTGTAAAATCCGGTCGATATCCTCCCGTTTCAGCTGTTCACAGTTGACGGGCAAAACACTGACGCCATACTGCGCCTGCATTTGTTCCGCCAATTCCTTTGTCTCGGATGAATATGGGCGCAGTGTGTTTAAAAGCACCATATAAGGTTTGCCAATCTTTTTTAGCTCCTGGATTGTGCGCTCTTCCGCCTGCGCATATCCCTCTCTGCCGATATCCGTAAAACTTCCGTCCGTCGTCACAACAATACCGATTGTAGAATGGTCGTGAATCACTTTTCTCGTTCCGATTTCCGCCGCCTGTGTAAATGGGATTTCATGATGAAACCACGGCGTTTTAACCATGCGCTCCACATTGTTTTCCGTATGCCCCGCCGCGCCGTCCACCATAAATCCAACGCAGTCAATTAAGCGTACCGACACTTTAACACCGTCGGAAATCTCAATTTCCACAGCGTCTTTTGGAATAAATTTTGGTTCTGTTGTCATAACGGTTTTACCGGCGGCGCTTTGCGGCAATTCGTCTGTAGCAAGCTCGCGGCTATGTACATCTGTGATTTCCGGGAGCACAAGCTCCTCCATAAAATGCTTGATAAAAGTTGATTTTCCCGTTCTGACTGGACCGACAACACCAAGGTAAATTTCCCCGTTGGTACGTTTGCGGATATCATTGTACAGATTAAATTTATTTTCCGCCTCCATCTCCATACCTGCCTCCAAGCTGCGGCTGAATTTTCAGGGCAGGGTTCTGGCGCAGCACAAAACCCGCGTTTTTCCCCTTATACTTTTTTTAGTATATGCTGGAAAACGCGGGTTTATGACAAATTACAGCGAATTAAAATTGTACGGTTGCTCCAGGCATTATGCTGCCGCTTTTGCCATCCATCTCATAGAAAATTTCAACTGCGGCAGGATTGTATACCATCTTTGTATCTGCTGAGACAATAAGGCTTCTGTACGCCTCCACATAATCGTGAATCTCAATATTTGTCGCATACCAGATATTATCTCTGCCGCCGGTAAATTCTGCAAATCCTTCGATCAGCTGCCAATTATCGCACTCCTCAAATTCGTAGCTGTGTCCCCACAAATAGAACATCATCGGCATTGGAGACCAGGACGGTTCCACAAACTGATGCGCCAGTTCCATCAAGCGCGGGTCGCGGTGATGACAAGTTGCTGGCATTCTAAGCCAGTCCTGTGGAAGATCAAACCAATTTGTCGATTGTACAGTGCGCGCATAAGCAATTCCGCAGTCGCGCAGAATCTGAACAACAGTGTCATTGTAAGTGCCGTAAGGATACGCCATTCCCCGCACGATTGTTCCAAACTGTTCCTCCAAGTTTTCCCTGTCCTTTATAATTTCTCTCACGCACTCTGCACTGGACATTTTCTCCAGCCATGGGTGCGTCAGTCCATGTACTGCCACTTCCATACCGCTGCCGGAATAAAGCTTTGTTACCTGCTCTTTTCCCATGCGGCGGTGAATATGTCCTTCTGGATAAACGGTTCCTTCCGGCGCGTACAGACCGCTGTTTAAATTAAAGGTTCCTTTCAGCCCGTACTTTTGCATAATCTCAATCAGTTTAACGTCCTGCTCTACGCCGTCGTCATAACTTAATGTCAGCGCTCTTTGCAGTCCGCCTGGAAATCTCATAATCATCTGTGCCATTTTTAAATTCTCCTTTTTCCCACAATAACATGCCAATCAAAGAGTTCCCAGCTCTGTATGGCATGTTTGTCTACAACCCTTTTTTATTAAGCCTTCGCCTTTTTCGCATCCGAGCGCACGCGAAGAAAAGCACCCAACTTTACCGCGCCGAAAATTGCCGCACAGTACACGATAAAAATAGTGAGATAATAAACAAACCCAGCTAAAAATACCATTTTTCAACACCGCCTTTCTTATATTTACTGTCTGTGAACAAGCTCTTTTGCAATCTCCTTCCAGTCCAGACCGCACTCTGCCATCAACACCATCAAGTGGTACAAAAAATCTGCAATTTCATACTTGACTTCTTCCGCGTCTGGATTCTTTGCCGCAATCACAATCTCCGTTGCTTCCTCACCGCATTTTTTTAAAATCTTGTCAATTCCCTTGTCAAAGAGATAGCTGGTGTAGGAACCTTCTTTTGGATTTGCCTTCCGGTCAAGAATTGTTTCAAAGACTCCTTCAAGTACTTTCGCTATATTTGTCTCCTCGCAGTTTTTTCGGAACAATTCCCGGTAAAAACAAGTTCGGTTGCCCGTGTGACATGCAGCGCCGATCTGTATTACCCGCGCAAGCAGCGTATCGCTGTCGCAATCGACAGAAAGCGATTTCACATACTGAAAATGCCCGGATTCCTCGCCCTTAATCCAAAGTTTCTCGCGGCTTCTGGAATAGTAGGTCATCTTTCCTGTCCGCATAGTTCTATTATACGCTTCCTCGTTCATATAGGCAAGCATCAAAACATCACTATTCTTGTAATCCTGAACAATCACCGGGACTAACCCGTCCGCATTTTTTTTCAAACTCTCAAAATTTACAGTGCTCTCTAACGTATCCACCGCAATGCCAGATTCTTTCATTAAACGCTTGATTTTAAAAATATCTTTTTTTTCATAATAATCCGTTGCAACCCCCGCTACATTTTCCATGGAAAGAAGCGTCTCCATATCGTTGCGCAGAAGCGAATCGCGGATAATTACCGGCATTTTTGTGTTTTTAAGTTTTTCTCTTGTCTTTTCTGTTACAGTCAAGTGCTTGATCAAAAGCATTCCTGCGCCGTTTTCCGCAAGTTCTCTTGAAAGTTCACAGACGGGAAGAGGCTCCATTTTATCGCGATCCCCGTTGGAAGCATCAAGTTCCACAACAATCTTCTCTTTTCCAAACCGCTTTGCGCCTTCCTTTAAAACTGCAAGATTTTCCAGTTTGCTGTACGGTGTTACAACTTGGTAAGCTCCAGTATACAGCGCTTTTTTTATATCCTCAAACCGCTTTACCAGACAGCCGATCATAATTGGAAGCTCGATCTGCTTTGCTGCTTTGCGCACAGTATGCAGGAATTCTTCCTGTTCTGTGGAATCTACAGTATAATTGTATAAAAACAACTCATCTGCACCGTTTTGTTCATACTCTTGTGCTTTTCGCAAAACACTCTGTTCTGTCTCGTTCTCTGCATTTATATATGGTATAATTTTCTTCCAGTTTTCACCGCTTTCCATATTTCTTTACCGCCTCTCCAAGATGAATTCGATTTTCATACAGCGCTTTTCCAATAACAACGCCGTAAACTGGAATAGAATTTAAATCATCCAAATCTTTCATGCAGGATACGCCGCCGGACGCAATAATATCAAGTCCCGTCCGCAAAACCATCTCTCTTGTATGTTCAATATTTGGTCCTGATAACATTCCATCTTTGGCGATATCTGTATAAATTACGGTTTTTACGCCGATTGATTCCATCTCCTGTGCAAGCTGCACTGCATTGTAACTGCTTAATTTTTCCCATCCGTCCGTCGCTACCATTCCGTTTTTCGCATCAATGCCAATCACTATTTTATCTGCTCCGAAATTTCGGATACATTCTTTGACAAACTGCGGATCTTCCACCGCTCTGGTTCCGATAATCACTCTTCGAACACCGAGGTTTAATTTATTTTCGATATCTTTCGCCGTGCGGATTCCTCCCCCGACTTCCACGGGTATTGATACCGCCTGCACAATTTCACGGATAATTTCTTCATTTACCGAGTGTCCTGCCAAAGCTCCGTCCAAATCAACAATATGAATATGCGCCGCACCTGCCGCTTCAAATGATTTCGCTACCTTCACTGGTACATGGGAATATACTTCAACATCATGGAACTGACCTTGACGCAGCCTTACGCACTGTCCGTTCCGAATATCAATTGCAGGAAACAGTTTCATTGCCATCCCCCTTTCTTAATAAAACTAGACAATCGTTCCCTTTGTCGAGAGCGCGCCGACAATTCTTGGATCCTCTGATACTGCCATATCCAAAGCCTTTGCAAAAGCCTTAAACATCGCTTCAATAATATGATGGCTGTTCTCGCCATCAATTTGTTTTATATGCAGATTCATTCCTGCATTGTACGATACAGCGTAAAAAAATTCACGGACAAGTTCCGTATCAAAATACCCGACGCGCTCCGCCCCAAAAACTGCCGAGAAATTTAAAAACGGTCTTCCTGACAAATCAATCGCGCACATTACAAGCGTCTCATCCATAGGCAGCAGAAATGAACCATATCTTTTGATCCCCGCCTTATCTCCAAGCGCGCGCCGGATTGCCTGCCCAAGCACAATTCCCGTATCCTCCACGGTGTGATGAGCATCCACATACAAATCTCCCTTTACATTCAGCTTTAAATCAAAAAAACCATGTTTTGTAAAGCTTGTAAGCATATGGTCAAAAAATCCGATGCCTGTATCAATCTCTGCTTTTCCGGTTCCATCAAGAGCAAAATCCAGAGAAATATCGGTTTCTTTGGTTGTTCTTGTAATCGCGGCAAAACGAGCCATTGTATTCACCTTCCTTTCTGTAATTTGTATTTCTGATTCCTGAAAATTTGGGGTGTTTTCCGTAGGGTTCCACTGGTTTTTATCTGGATTTTGATAATTTCTGTTTTCAAAAAAGTCAAAAAATGCATTTTCCTTTAATGAGTCTTTTATGTCTTGGTTTATTTGTTTGTTATCTATATTAAAATTGCTGAAATAGTATTTTAGTGCAGGCATTTCTTTTGTTTTTTGTATTTGTTGTTCCTCTTGTTTTTTGATTAGTTCTCTTTCGTTTGGTTGATTATAATTATCCTGGTTTTGCTGTTCTAAAATATTTTGGTCATTCTTTTTGTTCTGCTGCCCTTCATCCATAGCACCCAACTCTTGTTTTCTTATCTTTTTCCGCTTTTTGCGGGACATTTTTATCACCCCTTAACACACCAAATAAAACAGATCTCCCGCCGTTTTTACTTCTGAAACCGCACTGCAATCGAATTTGCATGCGCGGTAAGTCCCTCCGCCTTCGCAAACAATTCAACATCCTTATGTACTGCCTCCAACGCTTCCCGCGAGTAGGAAATAACGCTGGACTTTTTGATAAAATCATCCACAGAAAGCGGCGAGAAAAATTTTGCAGTCCCATTTGTAGGTAAAATATGATTTGGTCCGGCAAAATAATCTCCAAGCGGCTCGCTGGAATATTCCCCCAAAAAGATCGCGCCTGCATTCTGAATTTTTGTCATTACGGCAAACGGATCTTTTGTCACAATCTCCAGGTGTTCCGACGCAATATCGTTCGCCGCGTCAACGGCATCCTGCATTGTGTCCGCGATCAGGATATAACCATAGTTTTCCAGTGATTTCTCAAGAATTTCCCTCCGGGAAAGTTCTTCCAAAAACACTTTGATTTCGCGCTGCACCGCTGATGCAAGCGATGGATCGGTCGTTATTAAAATCGCGCTTGCCAGCTCGTCGTGTTCCGCCTGAGAAAGCAGATCCGCCGCGATATATCTTGGATTTGCCGTCTCATCCGCAAGAACAAGAATCTCACTCGGTCCAGCGATAGAATCAATGCTGACATTGCCGTATACCATCTTTTTCGCAAGCGCTACAAAAATATTTCCCGGTCCGACAATTTTATCGACCTTCGGCACGCTCTTTGTTCCAAAAGCAAGTGCTGCGACTGCCTGCGCGCCACCCGCCTTATAAATTTCTGAAACGCCTGCTTCTTTTGCCGCGACAAGTGTTCCCGGATTTACTTTTCCGTCTTTTCCCGGCGGTGTTGTCATTACAATGCGCTTTACTCCAGCGACCTTTGCTGGAATTACATTCATCAAAACGGAAGATGGATATGCCGCTTTTCCCCCCGGAACATAAACGCCTACCGTCGCAAGCGGAGTAATTTTCTGACCGAGAATAACTCCATTCTCTTTTGAATCAAACCAACTGTTTCGTTTTTGCAGTATATGATACGCTTCAATATTTTTGATTGCCGCGCGGATCACACGCAGAAGTTCGCCGTCTATCTTCTGATAAGCTTCCTCAATTTCTGCTTCTGACACGCGAATGTTTTCCTGATTTATCTTTGTTTTATCAAATTCCAACGTATATTGAAACAGCGCTTCATCCCCGTTTTGTTTTACTTGATCGACAATTTCTGCCACCTTTTGCTCGTATTGTGTATACTGGTTTGGGCTTCTCTTTAACAGGTCGGAAAGCAGTCCCTTTTTTGCGGTCTCATTTAGTTTTATAATCTTCATCATAATCCTCATTTCTATAAATGTAAATGCAATTAATAATACACTACATCTCTTTTTGCTTTAAGATTTCCTTTAGATCGTTCATGATCTTCGTGATACGTTTATGTTCCATTTTCATACTTACTTGGTTGACAACCATCCGCGCGGAGAGCGGGCAGATTTCTTCTAATACAACAAGCCCGTTTTCCTTTAATGTTTCTCCGGTCTCAACAATATCGACAATAACTTCCGAAAGCCCGACAATCGGAGCCAATTCCACAGAGCCGTTTAACTTGATAATCTCCACGGTTTGATGTTTCTTATTATAGAAGTAATCTTTTGCGATATTTGGATATTTTGTAGCTACGCGAATCAGTTCGCCGTGCAGCAGCTTATCTTTTGCTTCCTTTGGACCTGCAACGCACATTTTGCATTTTCCCATACGAAGGTCGAGAACTTCATACATTTTCCGACCTTCCTCCAAAATAGTATCCCTTCCGACAATTCCAATATCCGCAGCACCATACTCGACGTAGGTTGGAACGTCGCTCGCTTTTGCCAAAAAGAATTTTAGTCCAAGTTCCTTGTTCGCAAAAATAAGCTTTCTTGATGTTTTATCCTCCATCTCCTCACAGGTAATCCCAATTTCATTCAATAGCCCCATCGCTTTTTTTGCCAGTCTTCCTTTTGCCAAGGCTATCATAATATCATCCATAGTCAATCCTCATTTTTCTATATTTTATCAATTCTGTTTTCAAACAATATTTTTTATATTAGAATAAAATTAGAAAGTATAACACAATCTTTCTAATAATTTTTTGTTTTTGATTCTCTTAAGTATATGATATTTCCAATTCCCATGCGCGCTGCATAATCCGAATCATCAGTTTCCTGCCCGGATTCAAGATACAATTCTACATTTTTATTCTCCGAGCGCATTTTCTTTGCCATCGCGATTGCCTGTGATCGAAATTCTTCCTGATATACAATAAGCGTATTTTCCGCCTTTTGTACCGGAAGTAACTTCTGGCGCGCCAATGCGAGCAGCAGCTGATTCATCATCACCGCCATTCCAATCGCCGGCGCATCCTTGCCAAACTGCCCGACCAAAGAATCATAGCGTCCGCCCGTTGCGACCGCATCCCCTGTTCCAGAGGTATAGGCGCGGAAAATAATTCCGGTATAATAGTTAAATTTGCTGAGCATACCAAGATCGAACGTAATATATTGCCCAAGCCCATACTCCTCCAAAAGAGCGTAGAGACGTTCCAGCCGGTCAATCGCAGTAAGCGCTCTTTTGTTTGTAATCTCTTTTTTTACAAACAAAAGCTTATCCAGCGTTCCAAATAGCTCCGGCAGTTGAAGAATCAACTGTTTTAACCCCTCTGGAATTGATTTTTCCGAAATAATTTCTTCAGCGCCAAACATATTTTTATTTTCTATTAATATTCTAAGTTCTTCGGCTTCTTCCTCCGCAATCCCAGCTTCCTCCATAAGACCGCGAAAGAAATCCGCCTGACCGACCTCCACCTGAAATTTTTTTAAACCGGCATCCAGCAGACACTCGACTGTTAAAGCCAACATTTCCGCATCCGCTTCCACAGAGGAATCATTGATCAGCTCTGCGCCAAGCTGCGTAACTTCTTTTAATTTCCCCTGATAACTGCTGCTGTTGACAAAAGTGCTTCCAATATAACAAAACCTTATCGGCATTGTCTCGTCGCGGTAATACTTTGCCATACATCGAGCGATCGGCGGCGTCATATCCGGGCGCAGCACAAGTGTATTTCCCTCACGGTCAAAAAACTTATACATTTCCCTTGACGAGACAGTTCCTCTCTCCTTGTTAAAAATATCAAAAAATTCAAATGCAGGTGTTTCAATATCCCGAAAACCGTACAGATGGAGACGATGGTGCAGGCGGCTCTCCAAAACAGATTTCGTCTCGCATTCTGCGGCATAAATATCCCTCACCCCCTCGGGGGTATGTAGCAGCCTTTCACTCATCACAGTATCTCCCTTCTTTTCTCAAACAATCACAAAATTTTATAATTTTGCTCAAGGATTGCCTATCACTTTTACTTTGTTAAATTAAAGTGATAATTCATTATCATGTAAACGCGACAATTATAATCGATTATGCAAGTTTTGTCAAGCTCGCTCCTGCAAATCCTGGTTTATCATATCAAGATACGGTACATAAGTATTATGACCTGTCTCAAAAAAATAATTTGAAGAAAGTTCTGAAAATGCGATACTTTTTCGTCCTCCCTGCACTGCCCGCTGCCAAAAACGCTCCAATTCACAAAATCTCATATAATAATAGCAGTCACGCTTTTTATAAGAAATAATCAAAAACGCAATCCCGTCCTGAGCTTCAAAATCGCGCATAAACGTCACCTGGTGTTCATGTACATTCTGAAGTGCAAACGTGTCCTCCGCGCACTCTTTCGCATCAAAACAAATGGGAATGCCCTGAACTGCTCCAATATAATCCACAGTACTCTTCTGTTCAAAATATGCCAATGTAATATGTCGCTTTTCTTTATCAATCTCAATCGGTGTGATTGGGGTTGGAACTTTTTGAACTAATGCCAGCTTCTTTTCCCGGTACTTGTCATTTGTCAGGTTGATCAGTTCCTCAAGCACAGAACCGCGCAGCCCTCTAGAATTCCACGACGGCATTGTTGTCTGCCTCCCCTCTTAAAGCTCAACAAAATCACTCAAACTATAGTATGGCATAAACAAAAAAGAATTTCAAGAGATTCTTGCAATCAAGATTTCCTGAAATTCTTTTTTTATTTCTGTGTTGCTTTTACAGCGTCCTGCCCTGCAATTTGTTCCCATGTCTCTCGAAATGTTTCCGGCAATTTTGCTTCTATTGTTTTTTCTGTCATATAAGAAAACCGCCCATCCATTTTACCAAAACAAAGCTTTCCTGCATGAAGCAGCTGATATTTTAATTTTAGCTGCTGGACTTCCTGTTTTCCTCCATACTTTGCATCGCCAAGAATCGGATTCCCCTGAAAAGCAAGATGGGCGCGAATCTGATGTGTTTTTCCTGTGATCAGCTCGACCTCCAGCAATGTAAATCCACGAACCGCCAAAATCGGGCGATAAGCGGTCTGAATCCGCGTGTATCCCAGTTCTAAAGCCTTTTTGCTGTCGTCTGGCGGCAGTACAAAAACCTTGTTTGTGCGGCTGTCTTTTTTGAGAAATCCATCCTGATAAGCCTTTTGATGCAGCATCCCCTGCACAATACAATAATAGTATTTTTTTATTGTCCTTTCCCGGAATACCTCAGATAAAAATTGAAGCCCCGCAACGGTCTTTCCAGCAGCGACAATCCCGCTTGTATTTCGGTCCAAACGGTTGCACACACTTGGTCGAAACACCGCAAGATTTTGTTCTGGAACCGCACCGCTCTCTATAAGATATGCTATAACCGACTCGTTTAGCGACACATCTTTTGCAACTGCCTTTTGCGTTAAAATTCCCGCTGGTTTATTGACAAACAAAAGATCATCGTCCTCATAAAGAATATCAAAAGGATAACTTTTGTTTTTTTCTGGAACAATGCTTTGTCCCGCTGCCGCATCTTTTTTTCCTGTTAAATTTCCGCCAAATTTTACGATTGTCTCGTCGCTCAAAAACAGGGCAACGGTGTCGCCGCAGGCAAGCAGCTCTTTCCCATCCGCCTGTTTTCCGTTTAATGTAATATTTTTTTTTCGAAGCATTTTATATAAAAAACTGGAATTTGCCACTGATAAATACTTTTGCAGCAGTTTAAAAAGTCTCTGCCCTTCCTCAAACTTTGTCACTGTGATTGTCTGCATACCATTCTCCTTACACCATCAGCGAAGTAAGATAACTTGTCAATTCCTCTGGCACTTCCTTTGCTGGTGCAGAATGCCCGACATGCGACAAAAACTTTTCCTCATCCTTCGTAATGTAAAGTTTCCTGGAAAACATTCTGCGCTTAAATTCCGCTTTTAAATATTTTTCCATATAAGCCATATCCTCCTTCTCACGACCTGCAAGACAAATTACTTCGTCCTCCCTAATCACAAGAAACGCAAAAAACATCACCTTTTCTGTTGAAGTAAACACCATATCCGTATACAGGACATCCGCGCCGGAAAGCAATGATTTCACTTGGTCTACTTTCTCTCTTTCCACCGATTGAAACGGCATCAGCACAATAACCCCAACCATAGCCTTCGCCGCTGGAAGAACCATTAAAATTGCAATCACCGAAAAAATATTGCTTTTTTCAAACTTGTTTAAGCACAGCCCAAGCACAAATATTGCAACGCCAATCAAGCAGTACATCGCAACGCGCAGCAATCTTTTTTTCTTCTGCAGGTTAATATACCCGCATTCTCCTTTTAAAACTTTTTTTCTTTTGTCTGTTTTCTTATCCTTATCCATAATGCAGTCCTCTTTTTCTATCCAAAATCCGCAATCCGAAAAAATTTTTACAATCCAAAATCCAAGTAGGTATCAATAAAATCATCCGCAAGTTCCGCTTTCTTTTTTTCCTCCGTGCTGGAATATTCATCGCTGACTGCACACACCCGCATCCCCGCAGATTTTCCCGCCTGGATTCCCTTGCAGATATCCTCAAAAACAAGGCAATGTTCTGGCGCGACGCCAAGCTTTTCTGCCACAAACAAATAAAGATCCGGCGCAGGCTTTCCCACACCAACCTCACAGGCAGTATGTACCTCGTCAAAATAAGAACTTACCGAAAGGCTCTCCAAAACAGCAGCGACAATCTGCACCGAATTGCTTGTCGCAATTCCTGTCCGAATTCCCCGCTGTCTCAATAATTTTAAAAATTCCAGAACACCTGGCTTTAATGGAACTTCATTTACATATTTATCCCATGCCATCGCGTTCCACTCCGCCTTCATCTTATCAATATCATCTGTAATCGCCGGAAAATGCGATTTAAAATAAACGGCCGTCTCCGAAAAACTCATTCCCTCAATCTCCGATTGCAGCCCTTCTGGAAGCGGAATTCCAAAGCGTCCCAAATATTCAATATCAATTTCCCGCCACATCCACATAGAATCGACAAGAGTTCCGTCCAGATCAAAAATTACAGCTTGAATATCAGAAAGCATTGTTTCTAACCGCTTGTTTCCCTCTGTCTGAAAATTCATTTTCCCTCTCATTCCGCCGCAAAAGCAGCATTTGCTTTGAAACGCTTCGCATCTCAAACACCAGTCTGTTTCTTTGGTTCTCTTATCTTTTTATCTCTCTTTTTCCGATACGGGCAAACCACAAAAGGCACAGTCAAAAAGAGCTTTGATTTCCGCTTCCGTCAAAGATCGATACTCCCCCGGCGCAAGCGTTTCATCAAGCAAAAGATTTCCCATAGAAAGGCGTTTCAAATAAAGAACTTTCATGCCGACCGCCTCAAACATACGCTTAACTTGATGAAATTTTCCCTCTTGTATTGTAAGGCGCACTTCTGAAATTCCTTGATCCGACCCGTTAAATTTATGTTCATTCTCTGTCCGATCAATATTTTCTTTTGAAGTATCCGGTTGAAACCCAAGTATCTCCAGCTTTGCAGGCAGCGAAAAAAATTCTTTTCCAGATTCTGAAACAAGATCCTGCTTCAGCAAAAGACCCTGCTGAAATTTTAGAACTTCACATTCCGTAACTTTGCCGTACACGCGCGCAAAATAAACTTTATCGACATGTTTTTTCGGAGATAAAAGCCCGTGCGCCAACGCGCCGTCGTTGGTCAAAAGCAAAAGCCCCTCGGTATCCCGATCCAGTCTGCCAACCGGAAATAAATCTTTTCGTCTTGCATTACAAACCAGATCCAGCACCGTTTTTTGCTTTTTGTCTTTTGTCGCAGACAATATACCAGCAGGCTTGTTTAACATAATATATTCCACACTGGCGTACTCAAACGATTTCCCATCCAGCAAAACAGTATCATTTTTCAGAACCTTGTAACCTGCATCACAGACGATAGCACCATTAACGCTGACCCGCCCTTTGCGGATCATAACTTTTACTTCGCTTCTTGAACCTGCTTTCATATCGGCTAAGTATTTGTCAAGCCGAAATCCCCCTTCTGGTTTTCTGTCTTTTTCTGTCATAAATCTCTTGTTTTACTCCTAAACTCTACATCATTCTCCATCCAGAAAGATACTTATTTTTTAAATTCCCATTTTTGTACTTTGCCCAGCCAAGCGGATAACCCCCTGCGCACACCAGCACAAACCCTTCCAAAAGCGGCTGTTTTGGCTCGATCGATTCGCATTTTAAATACCGGATAACATCTGGATCCTCTATGTCCATATTATAACAATTATCATAGTCTGTCTTTTTTAGAGCATTTGCAAGTGCCTGACTAGGCTCAAACCGATTTTTCTTCCTCTCGCCGAGCAAAAGCCCAGACCGTAAGATTCGAAGCCCTGATAGCTCTGGCAATCCCTCTGGCAGCAGATACAGCTTGTCCTCACGGGCGTAAAGCCGCTCTTTTGGCAGATCAAAATGCAAAAGCTGCAAAAATTCTTCCGCCTCCGCAGAAAGCTTGATTGGCTTTTCCTTTAAAATCTCCTGACTCGAACAGGAAAAAACTTCCTCTGTTTTTTTTCGGAACAAAGCAATAAAATGCCCCTCACCCTTTAACTTATGCGGCCAAAGTCTCAGAGTTTGATCCAGTTCTGGCGAACCGTCCTTAATCCAATCTGGTCTTCCGCATTCCATACCAGAATAATCCGGCGTCCAATCATGCTCTTTTGGATGGATCTTCGGATCGTTATAAAACGGTTTTGCGGGAACTAACTCCATCTCTGGAAAACGGTCAAGAACATACTGCGCTGTGCCTTCGTCCTCCTGCGGAGAAAATGTACATGTAGAATAGAGCAGATATCCTCCTGGCTTCAGCATCCGAACAGCCTCCGGCAAAATCTGTTTTTGTAAATCATAATAATAATCTGTGCCGTACTGCTCCCAATTTTTTATAATCACAGGGCTTTTGCGAAACATTCCCTCCCCGGAACAAGGTGCATCCACAAGGATCTTATCAAAGTATCTCTCAAAATAACCGGAAAGTTTTGCCGGAGATTCACTTACAACAACCACATTTCTTATCCCGAACAACTCGATATTTTTCAGCAAGGCTTTCGCGCGGGAATTGCTGATATCGTTTGATATAAGAACCCCTTTTCCACGAAGTTTTGCCGCAAGCTCCGTGCTTTTTCCCCCCGGCGCCGCGCACAAATCCAGCACCCGGTCGCCCGGGCAAACGGGAAGCAAATTCGCCGGGGTCATCGCGCTTGGTTCCTGCAAATAATACAGTCCTGCAAAATAAAATGGATGTTTTGCAGGCTGCTCTCCTTCTGGGTAGTAAAATCCATTCTCAATCCACGGAACACGCTCTAAAGAAAATGGAGATACCTGCAAAAAATCCTGCGGTGAAATCTTTAACGTATTTACCCGAAGCCCGCCGTGAAAAGTTTCCTGGAAACATTCCAGATAACGGTCATACTCATTTCCAAGCTGCCATTTGATTCGTTCTTTGTATTGTTCCGGTAACCTGACTGTCATAAATTGATTTCCTTTTCTCTTTTATCCTGCGGTCTACCGTAGACTTTGGGCTTGGTACCCTTCCGCGATAATATCAAGTTCTTTGCTAAACCGCTCTAACTGTTCCAAATCTTCTGTTTTATAAATCCGAAAAAATTCATCCTGAATTTTGATTACCTCGCGCTTATTTGCCACCTTATAAAGATTTTGTATATTATTTAAAATATCGGAAATCATCATCGCTTTAATATGAAATGAATTCTGCGCATCCATAATCTCATCGCGCACAGAAGACATTTCCTGGTCAAGCACAATAATCGCTTCCGCTGATTTGTGCAGCCGTTCCCGGACTCTCTCCGGCATATTTTCCTTATATTTATACTGCAGCGAATGCTCGACGGTCGCCCAAAAATTCATTGCGAGCGTTCGAATCTGTATCTCTACAGGAATGGTCATCGGACCGTTTACCGTCTCAACGGAATAGCGAACAATAATATGATAACTGCGATAACCGCTGTCCTTCTTACACGCAATATAATCTTTCTCACTTTTTATTGTCATATCCTTGCGCTTTTTGATCAGCTCGACAACTTTGTAAATATCTTCAACGAACTGACAGATAATACGCACTCCTGCAATATCCTCAATTTTGCCTGAAATATTGTCAATGTCAATTCCTTTTCTCTGCGCCTTCTCAAGAATACTTGAGATTCTCTTAACTCTTCCTGTCACCTGTTCAATCGGGGAATACTGCCCCGCCCGGCGGTACGCCATCATAATATGATTAAACTTTACCTGCAACTCTTCCACCGCGAGAGCATACGGTTCTAAAATCTCTCTCCATAACTGAATTTTCATAAACACCCCATTCTTGCAGATCAGAGATTGCCAGACACCCCTCCAGCACGCTCTGATCTTTACATCAATTATATTTTTCCGCAACAATTTTCATGAGGTGCCAAAACAGTTTTTATTCCGCAGCTGGTTCTTCTGATTCTTCCTTTGGAAAAAGAAATTCCTGCCAAAGCATTTTATTTTGATTCAAATCAGCCACAAGGGTAGATTTCCCGCGAATAATATTTTTTGTATAGCTTCCCTCTGCTGGAATACGGAAATATTGAAACGAAATTTCTTTCATATTTAAGAATTTTTCTAAATAAGACGTACATTCATCGCCTGTAATATCCGTTGTTAAAATAGAAAAACACTGTTTTAAATTTTGGTAAAGCTCCCCTAAATTTTTTCCTTTGTTCTGTTCATAGAGAGCCTCGATAAATCTGCGGCAGCGCGCTGTGCGCCCAATGTCATTGTATTCATTTTGCGCGGTTCCAACATGGCGTATTCGGCAGTAACCGAGCGCCTGATCTCCGTTTAGATGATTTTCTCCTGCGGACACTGTTCGATTTTCTGGTAAAGAAATATAATTTGTCTTGTTTAAGTAATCCGCTTCCTTTGCCGTCAGCGATATATTTACGCCGCCAAGATTATCGACAAACGTTCGGAACCCTGCATAAGTAAATAGTAAATACCCATCTGGACGAAGCCCAAGATTCTGTTCAAAAACCTGATATAGCAGAGAAGCTCCCCCATTTGTATAAACCGCAGAAATTTTATCTTCTCCCCTGCCTGGAACACTGACAAAAAGATCTCGCAAAATTGTTGTCAGTTTTATTTCATTTTTTTCTACATGAATCGTTAAAAGCATAATAAGATCCGAACTTTTCTCTTCATCCTCATCCATTCCCAAAAGCAAAAAATGAAACAATTGCTCCTCGTAAACCGGCTCTTTTGTCGGTTCTTCTGTTGGTGTAATTTCTGCTTCTAACGTGATATCTGGCACATCTGGTTCTGGAGTAATAAAAAAATCCGGTGTCAAAGGCGGTACAATCCCCGATGCTGCAACGGAGAGAATACTTCCATTCTCTGGAATGTATGTTGTATGATCCGCAAATATTTTACCGATCCCCCTGGCAATCAAAAAATTTCTCCCCGCTTTTGTGCCAAACAAAAACGTAAGAATTAAAAGAACACAGGAAGCGGTCGCCGCCGCTGGGATCACCCAAGCGGGCAGCTTCCTTTTTTTTGTCTGTTTCTGTTCTTCTGGATAATTACTTTCCACCTGAGACGCAAGTTGACTGCTAATAATATCTAACACTTCATCATCAACTTCTTTTTCTTCTGGAACCTCCTCCTCAAAAAGATAACTAGTATCAATTACAGGAAGAGAATCCTCCGCTTTTTCTGGTTCTGATATTGTTAAAATTGATGAGCTGTTCTCCGTCTCGATATTGATTTTAATTTCTTCCGGTTCGTCCTGGCTGATTGCCTTTGTCAGATTTTCTTGAAATTCCTCTGTCACCGACGGATCAAACTCCTCCGGCTGCCTATCGTTCTCCATAAAACCTCACATTCTGCCATTACTTTCCAAATACCTTATTTGTCCAGCTCATTATACTTTTGAACTGCCTCCTCCGGCGTATCGCCGTACAGATTTTCAAAAAGATACCGCACATTCGCTCCTGGATCCGTAATTACAAGGCCATAAGTTACTCCATTATGTCCTTTAATCCCAGAATCATAAAAGGAATCATTAATCGGTAAACGGAACGATTCCATTGTTGATATTCCATTGTATACAAAAATTTCCAAAAGTTCCTCAATCTGATCCACTGTCAAATTTGTTGTCACATGAGAAAGGCAATTTTTTGTAACAGAAAAGAGATTAAATACATTCTGCGACTTGTACTTCTCAAAAATCGCCTGAAGCACTCTTCTTTGCCTGAGCGTGCGTCCATAATCGTTTGTCGCACCGCCGAGCGTCGCTACTTTGCGGACACGGCAGTAACCAACTGCCTGGTTGCCGTTCATCCAGTTCACACCCTCTTTTAAATTTCGGTTCGCCGGATTTGTAATATAATTTGTCTTGTTTAAATAGCGTGCCTCCTCCGCTGTAATTTTAATGGAAACACCTCCGAGCAAATCCACAATCTTCTCAAAGGAAGCGAGTTTTACATAGGCGTAACCTTCCAAATCAATGCGGAAATACTTCTCAATTGTACTCATTAAAAGCTCTGGTCCCTGACCGCTTCTCGCACCGCGCGCATACACGGAATTTAATTTTCTTCCTTTGCCGTCCTCCAACTCCACATACATATCACGAAGAATCGACGTCAGCATCACGCTTTTTGTTTTTGTGTTGATTGTGGCGATCATCATGGTATCTGTATTTAAACTTCCTGAATGCGCCGCGTCCATATCTCCCTGATCAATACCAAAAATAAGAAAGTTCTTAACATAGTCCTCATTTCGTACCAAGTGCGGTTCTGTCGTCGGAAGCGGAGTTGCTCCAATATCGTCATCATCATTTGGATCATCTGGGTTATCGGGTATATCAATTCCCGGCGTCAATGTCAATAATATATTATCATCCTCATGATTTATGTTGTCATCGATAAAACGTGCAATAAAATCAAGCACCAGCTTTTGCCCTGGTCTTGTTCCTGCAAGAAATGCTGTTGTGAGGATCAGCACCAAAACAATGCTCCCAAACACCAGCAAAACTTTTTTCTTTCTGCTCATTTTTTCTCTAGTTACCTCCCCCGGCGCCTCGTCGATCGAAGCGTCCCTATCCTCCTCGCCAATTTCTTCCACCTGCCTGCGCAGCGAATCATTCAGCGATGCAAATAACTCATCCTCTCCGGGAAATCCATCCGGTTCCTCCTCCGCTAAGTTATAATCGTCCAGCTTTATCCTGATGGAATCAATCTCTTCATCAAGAATACCGTCTCCTGCACCTTCCTCGGAAGTTTCCCTCTCCCATTCATTCTCTCGCATTGTAGCCTCTCCGTTCTTAAACAGTCAAAATAACAAGCTAATCATACGCCAGGTCACGCTTCCTGTAAAGAACTTTTTTATTAAGAAATTATTACAATCCCTGCTAAAACATTATTTTGTGTCGATACCATCCCCTCTCCTGTGTCAATTATAGAACCTTTCTATGTCAGTATTATGTCACTGATCCGCCGCCCTTTTTTTCAAATTTTTCGATATAAAAAACAACGATTATTTAATATAAATATTTTAAAGATCACACTTCATCGCCTGAAGCAATTCCTCCAAAAATTTATACACTCGGATGGAGGACGAAATACAAAGACGCTCTTTTGCCGTGTGAATATTCTTCATATCCGGTCCGATGGATACAATATCCATCTCCGGTATTTTCTCGCAGATCAAACCGCACTCAAGCCCTGCATGAATCGCCTGAATTTCCGGCTTTTTTCCATAAAATTTCTCAAACACTTGGACAAATATTTTTCTAAGCGGCGAATCTTTCCGATATTCCCATGCTGGATACTCCCCGTCCTCCACGCATTCTCCGCAGAAAAATTGAAACAAAAATCTTAACTTATCACATAAAAAATGTTTGTAACTGCGGCTGGAACTTCGCACGGAAAAATGAAATTCGGCACAGTAGCTTTCCTTCTTTAAATCAAATGCTTCTTCCTTGCTGCAAAAAAGAAGATCTGCATTTCTATCTGGATCTTTTTTTATTTTAAGAATTCCAAGATTCAGCGAACTTTCCACCAATCCGTCGATATCGCTGCTCATTTTCTGCACACCGTCCGGCGCTTGAAGAAGCACGAACAACAATCGTTCCGTCCAAAAATCATCGGCAGCAGGAACGGATTCTGCTCTCTTTTCACAAACTTCAAGTTTTATTCCAGGCTCGCGCCCTGACAATTCTTTTTTGTGTATCTGAAAGATCTCAAGTATTGTTTCCTTTATTTTTTCTGCATTCTGATCGGACACTAAAATTTCTGCCGACGCTGTATTTGGAATTGCATTATCCTTTTTTCCGCCGCTTATGTCTGCAAGCAAATATTTTTCTTGTTTTCTAAGCTCAAACAAAATGCGCGCCATCTCATAGACTGCATTTACCCGGTACTTATCGATCTCCGCCCCGGAATGCCCGCCCAAAAGTCCCCCAAGCTCCAGCAAAATCAATGTGCCGCTGTTTTCCGTCATTCGAATCGGCAGTGTCCCTGTCACCTTTACGCCGCCCGCGCAGCCAGCAAGCACAATCCCTTCGTCCTCGGAGTCCACATTGATCAGATATCTTCCGTGCAGCAGCGACGCATCAAGCGCCTTTGCGCCGTACATGCCAGTTTCTTCATCCGTTGTAATTACAACTTCCAGCGCCGGATGAGAGAGCGTGTGATCTGCAAGCAGCGCCATGCCATAGGCAACGGCAATCCCGTCGTCTCCTCCAAGTGTTGTCCCGCGCGCTCCAATCCAATCTCCGTCAAAAAACAGCTCAAGTCCCTCGTTTTCAAAATTGTGCTGTACTCCCTCGTCCGCCACGCAGACCATATCCATATGCCCCTGGATAATCACAGGAGTGTGCTGCTCATATCCGGGCGTTGCAGGTTTGTAAATTACAATGTTTTTTGCCGCATCCTGCACGAAAGAAAGATTCTGTTCTCTCGCAAATTCCACAAGAAAATCACTGATTTTATCGTTGTATCCCGAACCCCGCGGCACATTTGAAATCTGTGTAAAATAATATAAAACATTTTTATAATCGAGCTTTTCCAATAATTCTTTCATACTTTATTTCGATACCCCTTATTTAAAAATTTTCGATTTTTGTCTCAATCTCGCACTTTCAGCAAAATTAATTTTTAAATGAGTGAATTGGGGCTGGAATGCGGCCGCCTCGGTCGACAAACGCCTCGCAGGAAAAACGATTGACTGGCATAATCGGCGCATATCCCAAAAGCCCGCCGAAGGAAGCAGTCTGTCCAACCCCTTTTCCAATCACCGGAATCACACGCACCGCCGTTGTTTTCTGATTGATCATCCCAATCGCCATCTCATCTGCGATAATACCGGAAATTGTCGCCGCAGAAATATCTCCTGGAATTGCGATCATATCAAGTCCAACCGAGCAGACGCAAGTCATTGCCTCAAGCTTTTCAAGGGTCAGACAGCCCGCCTGCACCGCGTCAATCATCCCCTGATCTTCACTGACCGGAATAAACGCACCGCTCAATCCTCCGACATAAGAGGACGCCATAACTCCGCCTTTTTTCACCTGGTCGTTCAGCAGTGCAAGCGCCGCTGTCGTTCCCGGCGCACCAGGATATTCTAACCCGATCTCCTGCAAAATCTCAGCGACGCTGTCCCCTACCGCTGGCGTTGGCGCAAGCGACAAATCGACAATCCCATAAGGAACGCCAAGTCTTTTTGACGCCTCCTTTGCGACAAGCTGCCCGACTCTGGTGATTTTAAACGCCGTCCGTTTAATGGTCTCGCACAATGTGCCAAAATCCTTGCCCCTCGCAGATTCCAGTGCCTTCTTTACAACGCCCGGACCACTGACGCCAACATTGATCACCGCATCGGTCTCCGTCACGCCGTGAAATGCTCCAGCCATAAATGGATTGTCATCTGGAGCATTGCAAAATACAACAAGCTTTGCACATCCAATCGAATCTTTATCCGCGGTTCGCTCTGCCGTCTGCTTTACAATACTTCCCATAAGACGAACCGCATCCATATTGATGCCAGTTCTTGTTGAGCCTAAATTGACAGAACTGCACACGCGCTCTGTCACAGCGAGAGCTTCTGGTATTGATTCCATCAAAAGACGATCCGCCTGTGTCATTCCCTTGCTTACAAGCGCGCTGTAACCGCCGAGGAAATTGACCTCAACCTCTTTTGCAGCAGCATCAAGCGTCTCTGCAAGTTTTACAAAATCCTTTGTACTTTTACAGCACGCACTTCCGACAATCGCTGCCGGAGTAATAGAAATTCGTTTGTTGACAATCGGAATTCCAAATTCTCCTTCAATCTCCCGCCCTGTCGCGACAAGCTGTTTTGCCGCCCTTGTTATTTTATCATAAACTTTGCGGCAGCATTCTGCAAGATTGCTGTCAATACAATCCAGCAGACTGATGCCGAGAGTAATTGTGCGCACGTCGAGATTTTCTTTCTCGATCATCGCATTGGTCTCCATAACCTCACTGAAATTTATCATATTTCCTCTCGTTCCCTCTATTGTTATTTGCGCATTCTAAATCCGGTGCATCATATCAAAAATATCCTCGCGCTGTGCTTTGATAATCACACCGATTTCACTGCCAAGGTTTTCCAGATCACTGCTCACACTACCAAATTCCTTTTTTGCCCCCGCTGTGTCAACCACCATCATCATATTAAAATAGCCGGATACGATCGTCTGCGAAATATCAAGGATATTGATGCTGCTCTCTGCTAAGTACGTACATACTTTTGCGATAATTCCAACTTGATCCTTGCCGACTACCGTAATAATTGCCTTATTCATAATTCCTCGCTTCCGCCGCCAAGCGGCTTTTTTATTTTGGAATGCTTTGCCGCGGATTATGCGCCGACCTTGCATCCTAAAAAAACGTCCTCTTTTCCAAGCTGTAACTGTTTTGACGGCTTATCCCTGTTCGCAACAAAAATCTCCGGCGCTGCTGCCGAAAACTTCCACGCCCCTCGAACATCCTGATACACTGTTTCGTAAGCCAGCTCTGGATAATTGTTTTCCTTGCTTAAATGCCCCAGTACAATCGCTTTTAGCTTTTGATGTAAAAGTTTCAATACCAACTCTGACGCTGAATCGTTCGAAAGATGCCCGCGTGTCCCATGCACCCTCTGTTTCAGCGAGTAAGGATAACTTCCGACCATCAGCATATTGACATCATGATTCGCCTCAACATATAAAATCTCTGACTCAGACAGTGACTGCACAATTGTTTTATCATAAGTTCCAAGATCGGTCGCCATACCAACCTTATGTTCCCCCGCCTGAAATGTATAGCTTACCGGTTTGACTGCATCATGAGAAATCGGAAATGGAGCAACCGTGATATCCCCGATTGTAAAATTTTTATTATACTCAACTTCATGTAGCATACTGCGGATCGTATTCCCGTTCTTTTTCGAATCAAGATACCGATTTAAAGTTCCGGCAGTCGCATATACCTTTGCCGGATGCTTTCCCACAAAAACCGAAAGCCCGCTCACATGATCGGAATGCTCATGGGTAATTAAAACAGCGTCAATCTTATTTGGTTCTACACCAATAAAGCGAAGCCCTTCTTCTATCCTTTTTGCACTGATTCCCACATCAACAAGAAGATGCGTATGCTCTGTGCCAATATAAATACAATTCCCACTGCTTCCGCTTGCGATACTGCACAATGTTATCATAACTGACTTTTCCTTTCCAGCTTGACAAGCGCCTTGCCTTTATTTACAGTATAAAAGGGCGAAAAAGCGCGCCCTAAACTTCGACCCGTCTTCTTCGTCCTCCTTTATGCTGCTTCCCTTGCTGGTATGCAGCCCAGCGCGGCAAGCGCCTATTCTTCTTTATCATCTGAAAGAATTTTTACTTTTGAACCATATAATTCATCAACTGCGATAGACAGCGGTTTATTGCAGGTCGGACGAACCATCGGATCCGCTCCGTCAATAATCTGCCTTGCGCGCTTTGCTGTCGCAAGCACAATCGAATACCTGCTGTTTACCACTGGCTCCTCACCTGGTTCAACTTCTTTATTTACTACCTGCATTAAATCATTGTACGATGGATGCAGCATACGCTTTCTCCTTTCCTATTGCTCCCCGATATTATTTACTCTGCCTGCAATGGTTTCCGGCAGCAGAGCTGACAACACTACTCTCCCATGTTCAGAGACAATAACCGCCTTGCATTTGCGCCCGCAAGTCGCGTCAACATAATTGTTATTGTCCTTCGCTGCCTGCACCATGCGCTTGACTGGGGCTGCCTCCGGCCGGATTACCGCCAGCACCTTATCTGCATTTACCACATTGCCATAACCAATATTGATCAGCCTGCTCATGCAACGCCCTCTACTCGATATTTTGGATTTGCTCTCTGATCTTTTCAATCTCACTCTTTAAATCGATCGCCGTGTTTGTCACAAGCAAATCGCTCGATTTTGATAAGATCGTATTTGCTTCGCGGTTCATCTCCTGGGCAATAAAATCAAGTTTCCGCCCAACATTCTCCCCATTTGAAAACGCGGATTTCATATTTTTAATATGCGATTTTAACCGAACGGTTTCCTCATCCACACAGATACGGTCTGCAAATATTGTAACTTCTGTCGCAAGAATACTCTCGTCCAATTTTGTGTCTGCGAGCAGCTCTCGAACTTTATCCGTCAGCTTTCTGCGATATTCCGCGACCGCTCCTCAATAAAGTGAACCATTCTTTGCATTCCATCCAGCTTTCCCTCAAGATCCTGTCTCAGATGTTCCCCTTCTGTACATCTTGTCTCCACAAAACGCTCTGCTGCCTTTTGAACCGCCTCTTCAATAATCTGCCACAAAGCATCTTCATCTTCCGGCTGTTCTTCTAGGACAAGCACTTCTGGAAAACGAGCAAGTGTAGAAACTTTAATGTCATTATCAAGTTGAAACACCTCTCCAATCTGTCTAAGCTTGTTTAGATATTCCTCTGCAATCTGAGGATTGTACTTTACATAAGCTCTGCTTTCTGTACACTCCTCATAAGTGATAAACACATCAACTTTGCCTCGACTGATATACTTTCTTAGAATATTGCGAATGCCTGCCTCAAAAAATCCAAGCTTTTTCGGCATTCGGATGGAAATATCACAATAGCGGTGATTGACCGCTTTCATCTCAACAATAATCTTCTGCTTCTCATTTGCAACCTCACACCGACCAAACCCAGTCATACTTTTCAACATCCGAACACACTCTTTCCCCTCTATTTTTCTTTTTTGATATCCAATCTATTATAAAGGAATTTTACATATCCGTCAAGGACGGATTTTCGTCAAGGACGGATTTCTTTTCATTAGTTGAAATACACTAATTTATCCTCCGGCTCCGGCGCACTCTCAATGCTCGTCGCGTACAGCACAGGTCCTTTTCCCCGGTATTCCTTGTAAAATTCCACACGAATATCAGCGGTAACATAGACAAAACTTTTATTCTTTAAGCTTTCTAGTGACAGCGGTCCAACCTTTTCACCAACTTTACATAAAAAACCGATAAAAGCGATATCATCCGCGCAGCAAGTCATAGCAAAGCGCCCTGGCACAAAGCTGCGTTTCGGAAGTTTTTCTGAGCGGTATACCATCGCGCGAAAGCGCACCTTTTTTCCATTATACTTTTTCGGCTCGTCCATCGCGTCCATATACCAAAGACCATAATCATCATCACAAATATCAATAAGATCCGCGTTGATGTCAAATGGAAGCACTTCCTCGCCCGCATTATCTGTCACACCTTCCGCCGATTCATAGATAATCTGTCCTTTTCGGTTAATCGGCTTTACACTGCGCCGAAGTGCAAGCTTATCTGTATCCTTGTCGCACCGATTAAAGATGATCGTGTCAGACAGCTTAAACTGCCCAAGCATAATCGCTCTCATATTATTTAGATAATTTTGATAAGTCGAAGCGTCAACCAATGTGATAACTTGAACCATCACCCAGTCTTTCGGGAGGTCTGCTTCCATAAACTCCTCCACGCTCCACATACCATTAAATTCAATCATAACCCTCTGCGGATGGTAATGAGCATTTAACATGGTCATATATTCCACGGTCAGCTCTTCCTTATCTTCCACTGTGACAAGATCAGCGCGGCAGGTGGCAAGTGCTTTCTCGTCATACTCCTCCTCGCCTTCCTCACAGGCAATAATAAGCGTGCGCTCTTTGTCTGTAAAATCTGGATCTTTCAACGTTTCACTGATAAATGTCGTCTTTCCGCTTTCAAGAAAACCGTTGATAATATACACTGGCACTTCCATACTGCCACCTGCTTTCTATAATTTTAATTGTTGTAAAACTTATTATAAAAAATCAAAGTCCCAAAATTTTATATCGAAAATAGCTTTTTAATTTCCTCTTCTTTTAATTTACTTCCGATTACGCAGATACGTCCTGTTACATCAGCAGCACCTATGCGAATTTCATACTCTCCAGGAGTCAAATCAAAATGCAGCCACTCCCCTGATACGGAAGGAACAATTCCTTTCGCGCGCAAAATCATACCATGACGATCTGACTTTGAAAGTTCTTCCAAAGCTGCGGTAATCTCTTCCTTTGTAAATTTGTGCGGCGTCTCAACGCCCCAACTGGAAAATACCTCATCTGCATGATGGTGGTGATGGTGGTGTTCATGGCAGCATTCCTCACCGTCCTCGTGGTGATGGTGATGTTCGTGGCAGCATTCCTCGCCGTCCTCGTGGTGATGGTGATGTTCGTGGCAGCACTCCTCGCCATCCTCGTAGTGATGGTGATGTTCGTGGCAGCACTCCTCGCCGTCCTCGTGGTGATGGTGATGTTCTTCTAACAGTTCTTTCTCCAGCGTATTGTTTTTTTCCATCGCATCAAGAATCTGCTTTCCGCTGATCTCCTCCCAAGGAGTTGTAATTACTGTAGCCGAAGAATTATGTTCGCGCAGCGCGGACACACACTCCTCCAATTTTTCCTGTTTCATATCCTTAGTACGGCTTAAAATAATGGTTCCAGCATACTCGACTTGATTGTTGAAAAATTCCCCAAAATTCTTCATATACATCTTGCTTTTCTTTGCATCAACCACAACAGTAAAGCTGTTAAGACTGATTTCTATATCGCTTTTTACCCCCTCGACCGCCTTGATTACATCGGATAATTTACCCACCCCGGAAGGTTCAATCACAATGCGGTCCGGCGCAAACTTCTCAAGCACCTCCGCAAGTGCTTTGCCAAAATCTCCGACAAGAGAACAGCAGATACAACCGGAATTCATCTCTGTAATCTGCACGCCAGCCTCCTTTAAAAAGCCGCTGTCAATACCAATCTCCCCAAACTCATTTTCAATTAACACAAGCTTTTCTTTATCAAAAGCCTCCGACAAAAGTTTTTTGATCAACGTTGTTTTGCCAGCGCCAAGAAAACCCGAAATAATATCAATCTTTGTCATTTCTGCACCTCTTTCCGCGTCCGCTTTTCCAGTTTACGCTTTATTTACAAATTATCGATCAACAGTTATTTTTATTTTCTGCTTTTTGTTTTCACTTAACCAAGCATTCATCAGTTGAAAATATCATATTATTTCCTATTTGTCAATACTTTGGAAACCAGCAACCATAAATATAAGGAAATCTCTCTGTCTATAACATACGATTGCTCTTTTCTTTGATCCGCAACAACCATATACAAATCCTGTTCCATTTTCTCCTTATCAAATAATTTTTCCAGGCAACTGCCAAACTTTATGTTCTGCAATCACCTGGATCTTTTCAATCTTGTGTATTTTTAACAGTATCTCTCCTCAATTCGAGCGCGCTCCTTTTTTGTCACAGGAATTACCGTGCCGTGGCGCGGTCGTTCCTTTGGCATACTGCATCCACCTTTTCGCTCAAATTTTGCTGTGCTTAAATCCTTTGTCACCATAATATAATAACCGCTGCCAACAAAATGATCCAGCAGCAGACAATAACGGTATCCATCGACAATATCTTTTTCATTTAAAGCAAAACAGCACGGTCCTTCCACACCTTCCTGCACAGAAAGCGTCTCGGATACCACTTCGCTCCAAGAACCTAACAGAGAATCGGCGCGCTCCATAATAATCCTGCTTTTATCTTCATATTTTGTAAAACGATAATAAACATTTTTATCCCTTATCACCGTTGTATCAATCACGCTAAACGGGTAATCAATCCAAGGCACTGGCTCTGTAAAATTGTAAAAATCACGAGTCTTTGCATAGTATACTCTCTGCTTTGCATAATCGTCTGTACTTACGCGCGAAGCCCAAAATATTAGATACTCGCCTGTTATTTCATCATAGAAAGCTTCCGGCGCCCATGTGCAGCCCGCCGCATCCGAATTGATTTTTACAAGACGCGGCTTGGTCCAATTGATCAAATCGGACGATTCCCAAATTAAAATCGACTGACTGCCTTTTCTCTGCGCCTTACTCCAATCTCCGTCTTTTGCAATACACAAATCCGTTGCAATCAGAAAAAAACGATCTCCTTCCGCTGAGCGCACAAGAAACGGATCGCGGATTCCCGTTGTCCCAAGTTCAGAAGTTAATACCGGCTTATTTTGATTTACAGCAGTCCAGCAAAAACCATCGCCGCTTGTCGCAAAAAAAACATTTTCCTCGTCGGTACGACTTCCTATAAAGTATGTAAATAGATAATCTGTATACTCCTGTTTCTGCGGCTTTGCAAGAACAGTCAAAGAAAAATCCTTTTTTAATGTCACACCGTCCAGTGTTATATACGCGCTTAAAACAACAATAATATCTTTCTCCTGTCTTGTTACAACGCCTGCAGGCGTTTCATCATATCCCTTATTTGATAACGCTTTCGCACAAATTACGGACGGGTTGGAAGATTCCCACACAATCTTTGAACCGTTCACTCCGGCAGAAGGCAAATACAAATTTCCTCTTACACAATCTGCATCCCGTACAAAAAGCTCATGATAATCTGCGCGCAACGCTTCCGAAGCCTTTTCAAAATTATTTTTATCTTCTATCATAAAAATTCTCCTGTTGATTTTTTCTTATATAATTAAGCCATAAATTTCACAACAACCAAACACCATTTGCGATATAAAAAATTTATTTTTCACATTCTGTCTGCCCGCTTAAACGTGAAAAAACCTTGGACAAATTCCTTTGTGTGTCGGCGTTACCGGCAGCATCAGCCCGCTGTCTTTGTCAAAATAAAGCTTGTCAATACATGTTTCGCGGTGGAAGCCAAGTCCTTCTGCAAATGTTCCTAACGGCGTGAAAAAACGGTGATAGGCGATATAATATTCATCGCAGTTTGGTATCGATAAAATACAATGATGCCCTGTCCCCAAAATTCCGTTTTCTTCATCCTTCTTTAACAATGTATACTTATACTCAACAGGTCCGTAAATACTATCTGAAATTCCGTAATTTACATGATAATCTGGACTTCCAGTATCATCGCACGACCATGTAAAATGATAAATACCGCCCCGTTTGGTAACAGTAACCGCCTCCCGGAAATCTTTCAGCCCGTTATACTGCGCAAGTGTTGATAAATCAAGACTCACCATATCTTCGTTTAATTTTGCCACTGCGCCGCCGCCATTTCCAAACAGCAGATACGCACAGCCGTCCTCATCCGTAAATACGGAAGGGTCAATTGCCTGCCCAATCAAAACTCCATGTTCCGCGCATAGTTTTTTAGTAACGATCGGCTGCGGCATTGCTGTAAATGGTCCCGCCGGATGATCGGAAACTGCCACCCCAATCTGGGAATCCCCCGCAGTATCTTTCGCGCAAAAATAAAAATAATATTTTCCGTTTCTTGTCTCAATGCAAGGCGCCCATGCACTGCCGATCGACCATGCGACATCATCGCTTGCAACATCAAGAATCACGCCTTCATCCCTAAAATTTACCAAATCTTTTGATGAAAATACATGAAACTGTGTACCTGACCAACCAGAAAAGCCATCAGTAGTTGTGTATAGATAATATGTGTCACCAAATAATTCTATATCAGGGTCAGCATACTGCTTAGATAGCACAGGATTGGCGCACCATTCGCTATATATTTTCCAAATTTCTTCTGTATATTCATTTTCAGTTTGTATTTTTACAGTTACTTCTGTAATATTGTCTTTTTGTATTTCTAACATTAATTTTTTTTGCAGCAAAACTTCTTCGGCATACTCAAATATAACCTCTGCTTCCCCGCACTTCGCTGCTTCACACTTCTTTTCACTGAAAAAAATTGTAATTATGTGCTTATCCCTGTCCGCCTTCCAGCCAATCATGCCAGTGTTTGTTGCTCTCACCTTGATTTCGGTTTCCATCCTGTTTTTCCTTTCTTTTTGTAACTTTTTCTTAAAACAAATCTAACAAAATCCACTCTATACAATAAAAAGCTATTCTATTTCTTTATTAGAAAAGAAACCTGATTTAACGTTCCAGTTTCCGCTGTTAAAATTAAGCCTTCTTTAACTAGGGCGTATTAGCAACATTATTATTCAAATGAATTTCGCTCTGATTGCCGCTATTATAATCGAAAAATTTGCACAATACAACCCGAAAAAAAATTTATTTTACAATGCTGTACAACTTCTGCTGCATTGTTTTGCTGTTCTGGAATTTTTCAATCACTTGTGAAATGTAGTTTTATAATACAAAATATATAACCTTTTATATTTTTATTTTAAATAACATTTATACACTAAATAATCCTATATTTAAACGTCATCTTTTCTATTTATGATATTATATATAGATTTTTATTTCAAAAAATATATTTATTTAATTATATTTTATTATTTACAGCAAACGATCTTTTGATTTATAAAGCAAAATCAAAGTGGAGCAAATTTGCTTTTTATAACCATAGACTTTAAAATAACTTTAAGACTTTACCATCTATATAAAAATTCTCAAAACAAAACCCTCCGCTTTATAGTAAAGCAAAGGGTTTTCATTAAGACAATCGTCTTGTTCTTTATTTCATCTTTTATTTTATCGTATAAAATTCTCGATACCATCTTGCAAATTGTTTTAAGCCTTCCCGAAGCGGCGTAGACGGTCGAAATCCAAAATCCCGCTCCAACGCCGAAGTATCCGAGTAAGTTACCGGCACATCCCCGGGCTGCATCGGCACAAGTTCCTTATGCGCCTCAAAATCATAATTCTTTGACAATACCCCTGCCCGCACAAGTTCCTGCTGTAAAATATCAACAAAATCCAATAAATTTTCCGGCTGGTTATTCCCGATATTATAAATGGCATAAGGCGGAACGGGCAATCCATCTTCTCCAGGCATACGCTTGGGTGCTTTTTGCATTACGCGAATCACGCCCTCCACAATATCATCAATATATGTAAAATCCCGCCTGCAGTTCCCATAATTAAAAATCTGAATTTTCTTCCCTGCGCGAAGCTTGTCGGTAAAGCCAAAATACGCCATATCCGGGCGTCCCGCTGGTCCGTAAACCGTAAAAAACCGAAGCCCGGTAGATGGAATATTATAAAGCTTTGCGTAAGCGTGCGCCATCAGCTCGTTCGATTTTTTTGTGGCGGCATAGAGCGAAACAGGATTGTCCACCTGATCTTCTGTCGAGTATGGAACTTTTTTATTGGAGCCATAGACCGATGAACTGG
>CAMUAR010000016.1 GCA_947086895.1 uncultured Lachnospiraceae bacterium
TGTCTGCGGTTGTAAAAACACGGCAACGAAAAATCTCTCTATAAGAGCGTGGGATACCCTGCACAGTATGATAAAACAGTGGTAAAGGATGTCCAAGAATTAATTCCAGTCATAAATAAAAGATGCGATCAATTTATAATTGAAAACAATTCTTTGATAAAGTCGATTAATAATGCGCAAAATTTGGCAAACAGCAAGAATAGTACTATTAAAAGAAAGAGTATTTTAAGTTCGTTAGCAGTCGGTACACTTGGGGTTGGTTCTTATCTTGGAATAGGAGCAATACTTGCGATGGGAACATTATGGCCGTTAAGTGTGGTGGCAGTGTTAGTACCTGTAAGCATAGCTTTTATTGATGTTCGCGCAGATGATTACAGTTATCTGGTATCCAATCTAGGGGAGGAAAGAACGGAGTTCCTCTTAAAAAAGTATCAGAATATTGATAAAAATTGTTTTCAGCTGTATAATCAATAATAGTGTATCAACAGTTATTTTCCAGTATTTTATGCTTTTGTAGGACAGGAGAAATTTGTGATGGTGGAATTTTATCAGGGAACTTCCGATACTGTTATGCAACGGCTGTGCAGAACAATCTTTGAGTTTGATAAGTCTTGGTTTGAAAAATGTGTGCCTGTAGCAGAGGAACAAATCCGGCAGCTAGAGAATATTTGTCAGCAGTATGGCTATAAGCTGCCAAAGGTATATCTTGATTATCTGAGAATGATGGGCGAAAATGACGGTGGGCTGCTGGAAAGAGAATGGGATGGAGAACCAAATATTCGTGGTATTCTGGAATTATTTAATGACGAAGATTTTGATGCGAGAGAAGATCTGCAAAAAGGTCTGCTTTTGTTTTCTTATCACTGGATGGATGCGAATTATTATTTGAGAGTGAAAGAAGGGGAGGATAACCCTGTTGTTGTAAGAAGAGAAAATGAATATTTTGCAGGAAGTTTTGAAAAGTATTTATTTGAGAAAGCGTTTCGAATTTATAAGGATAAATTTCAATATAAGTCTTCTGTTGGGACGTCCATAAATTCTTTTGATGCGGTCTTGAAAAAATATTCCAGACCATGTTCGATTCATGGAGGAACCGTCGAAGAAAGGATGAACTTCGTTCGATGGCTTACAGAGCCTTTTTCTATAAAAGAAACCTGGTTTGGTGATGATTTTCATTATTTTAGTTATGACAAGTGGTATGCACTCGAAATAAATACTAGTCATAGTTTTTGGCTGACGTTTTCATGCAATGATCCAGTACTGAAAGAAAAGGCAGATTCTGAATTAGAAAAAATATTTGGCGAATTATAATTTAAGATCTTTAAGTCAAAGATTTTGAGCTGTATTTTTGTGGTATTGGAAGATTGATTGTTATACGGAATTGAGCGGGAAACATGGTCTTTAGAATATAAGGTTTTCCAGTTCGTCTTTGCATTGCCAACGCAGAAGAGGGCGGCAATCTTGCACAGGCGGAAAAGCTGCGCCAGGAAATAACAGAAGAACTGGAAAATCCTGAGGAGAAAATAAAGGAATGCAGTGATCGGCAGATGATTCGGCTGCCGTGACAGACTTATATTGTTTCAATCCATGGATCGACTTTTTCAAAATACAAAAATAATTCTGCTGGAATTTTTGTTGTATCAGGGGAAACAGGAGTGTGTATCACGCAGCCTTTTAGTGGAAGATTGTGAGCTCCTGTTTTTTTGTCGGGTTTTAACCGCATCCGAAAAAAAGAAGAACTTCCGCTATGTGTTTCTGGACGGGATGCTAAAAATTGTTTGGAATAAAAGGAAAGCGTCAGATCCTTGCTGCATTCATACTCGATTCCAATATAGCACATTCCTTTTGGACAGGTTTGCTTAAGTGTGTTATAACTGCACTTTTTTGCCTGTTCTAATTGTTCAGGCGAAAATTTTTCTATAAGTTTAGGATCATTGAATTTTTCTTCCGTATTTTCCCATACATCAATCAGAGTGATCTTATTGATATAACACCAGACTTTATCATTACAACAGTCAAAAAAATAAAAAGAGCTGCTTTTTCCAATGTTCAGCGTAATCGTTTTTTCAACGGTATGCCGGATAAAATTTGGTTCGTGCGTTATCGTTATAGGCATACCAAAAGTGTAGGCAGGCAGTTTTTTTATATTGGTTGTATTTAATTGTAATGTCAGTAAAAGCAAGTTGTCCCAATCCGTATTTTTCAGCCAGTCAGGAACTGTCCAGCCAGCACGGAGCATATCAAAAAATAATTGTATTGTTCCATAATCATCAGGATTTAAAGGTCCTCCGATACTGCTTTGTGTTTTAAAATGCTCGTTTGCAATAGAAAAGTCGCTGCAATGCAAATAGCGATATTCCTGTTCTTCTTGTTCTTTTAATATTCTTCTTTGATTATAGACGCCTTTTTTGTTTTTGCTTTCGGGTTTTGTATATGGTTCAATAATATATAGTTCTGCTGCTTTGTTGGTTAAAGTCATACCGATAATATGATACTTTTTATTGTTCTGTTCTATTGTTTTTCCAATAACAAGAAGATCAAGCCATTTTTTATGAAATTCTTCGAAAGATGAAAAGTTCATAGTTCCCTCGCATTCCTATAAATTCTATATTATAATTAAAAAAACTAGAATGTGTTTGAAAATTCCATGTCGTTGATCAATATGCCGAAAAGTACAAGGAATGATAAAATTTGTAAATTTGTGCAATATTTCATTTCAAAACACACTCTAGCAAACAGGTTTTCTTTAAAAAGATTGGAATAAAATAATTATAGCATGGATTGAAAATGAATTCTATAAAAAATTGCAGAGTTTAACAAGGTTTTTATATCTGGAAGAAAAAGGGATTTTGTGTATTTACATAATTTATATAGTAATATATAATAGAGTAAT
This sequence comes from uncultured Lachnospiraceae bacterium, assembly GCA_947086895.1. Taxonomy (GTDB): domain Bacteria; phylum Bacillota; class Clostridia; order Lachnospirales; family Lachnospiraceae; genus RGIG4057. The sequence goes on from CAMUAR010000016.1 coordinate 2,894, forward strand.
CGGAAAATTATTTTTTAAATTATATTATGCTGATAATAAAGATAAATAAATATCTTACAAAAACAATCAGCAGCGGGAGCAACCTATGAATTACGATTGTTTGATGATCGATGATGAAAAGCTGCTTGCGGACAGCACAGCGGAGTATTTTAATTTGTTTGATGTTAAAACGGCAACAGTATACAGTGTTTTGGAATGCCAAACGTTTTTTGAGGAACATACAGCCCAGCTGTTGCTGCTGGATATCAATCTTGGCGACGGCAGCGGTTTTGAATTATGTAAAGAACTTCGAAAGAAAACAGAAATCCCTATTTTATTTCTTTCAGCAAGGACAAGCGATGATGATAAAATTATTGCGTTAAATATCGGCGGGGACGATTATATTCAAAAACCATACTCGCTCAGCGTTCTGTTAGCAAAAGTAAAAGTGGTGTTAAAGCGTTATGGGCAGAGTGTGAGTGCAGAATATTCTGACGGCAGACTGACGGTTGATTTTTTTGCAAAACAGGTTTTTGTCAATAAAAATCCTGTTAAGCTGACAATGCTTGAATTTAAATTGCTTTCTTATTTGATTCAAAATAAAAACAGGGTAATTTCAAAACAGGAATTGTTTGAAAAGGTCTGGGAAAATAAATTTACCGGAGACGGAACGCTGAATGTGCATATACGTAAAATAAGAGAAGCGATCGAGAAAGAGCCGGGCAATCCTGAATATATTGTCACGGTCTGGGGGGACGGTTACAAGTTTCGATAAGAATTTTTATTTTATGTATTGTTGCTGTACTGTGATTTCTTAAAAACTTGTAAACTGCTGTAATATAAAGTTTGATGAAAGCAAATATTTTTTGAAAAAATTCTATAAAAAATATCTGAAAAGCGAGGTTTTCGATCCATAAAATTTTATGAAAAACAGACGTTTTATAATTTGTTTTGTGTTTTTTTTTATAATAGAAATTATAGTTGTTCTTATATTTTTTATCAGAGATAACAATAATTTTCAGGATGCGGTCGCGGTAAATGAAGTTGTGCAGTCTGTACAGAGGGATTGGAAAACGATGGAAGAACACAAAAATCAGACAGGTCTTGATTATGTTGTGCTTGATAAACATGGGAAAGTTATATTTAAAACAAAAGAGGGGTTAAGTGAAAATCAAAATACAGCGATTATTCATAGAGATACGATTCTTGATGTTTTGGCAAATGCGGATTTTGTGGAAGGAAAAATTATTATATACAATAATAGCGACCAAATCTTGCAGCGACAGAAGCAGAAAACGGCATTTGGCTTGGCTGTTATTTTGCTGGTGCAATGCAGTGTTTGTATTGGATATTTTATCTATTTAAATAATGCGGTGATCCGACCGTTCTGTAAATTAAAAGGTTTTGCCGAGCGCATTGCAGGCGGTAATCTTGATATTCCGCTAAAGATGGATCGGCGGAATCTTTTTGGCGCGTTTACGGAAAGTTTTGATCTTATGCGCGCGGAGCTAAAAAAAGCAAGAAGAGCCGAGGCGGAGGCAAATACAAGCAAAAAAGAGCTTGTCGCAAAACTTTCCCATGATATCAAAACACCTGTTGCAAGTATTAAAGCAGCTTCTGAGGTGGGAGCAGCGCTTGCACAAAACGAGAAAACAAAGGACAATTATATGCAGATTATCCGCAAAGCAGATCAGATCAATACATTGATAACAAATCTATTTACCGCGACGTTAGAAGAGTTAAAGCAGCTTTCTGTAACGCCTGTGGATATAAAAAGCAGAGAATTAAAGCAGATTCTTGAAAATTCGGATTATCTGCACCGCGCGGCGATTCCTGAGATTTTTGATTGCCTTTTGTATGCGGATAAGCTTCGTTTACAGCAGGTATTTGATAATATTTTTAACAATTCCTACAAGTATGCAAATACAGAGATCAAAGTAAGTATATACAAGGACGACGGGTATTTGATTGTTGCTGTTGAAGATTACGGCGGCGGTGTCCATACGGAAGAACTGCCGTTGTTAAAAGAGAAATTTAAGCGCGGCAGCAATGCAAAAGATAAGGATGGCGCAGGGCTTGGACTGTATATTTCCGATTATTTTATAAAGGAAATGCAGGGGAAACTTGTTGTGGAAAATGGCGGGAATGGATTAAAAGTCATTGTGATGATTTCTTTTAGCGGCAGAGTGATGAATCAAATTGAAAATTGCGGGAACTAGATTTATTTGCCTGTACCAAAAAGCAAAATAAAAAAATATTTTTGGCAATTAAGAAAAAATTAAGGATTACCTAAAGACAATTAAGAATTGCAAAAGTAAAATGTAATGTGAAAGGCGATATAAAACGAACTTTAACATTACAAAAATCAGGATTTGCTTTGTGTCTGCGCGTTACAAAGCCTGTGGCTTGGCACAAAGCTGTATACGAAAAGTAACGCAGAAATGGAATTTTTATGAAAGAAATACTATTAAAAACAGAGCAATTAAGCAAAACTTTTTCCAGCGGCGGAACGCTTCAGCATGTTTTAAAAAATATTGATCTAAAGCTTTACCGAGGAGATTTTACTGTTATTATGGGTGCGAGCGGCGCGGGAAAATCCACGCTTTTATATGCGCTTTCTGGAATGGACACTCCTTCGCTTGGAACAATTACATTTCAAGATCAGGTAATATCGGATTTAAATTCGGATGAGCTTGCGGTATTTCGGCGCAGATACTGCGGATTTGTATTCCAGCAGATTTATTTGCTTGACGGGATGAGCGTGATGGACAATGTGCTTTCTGCGGGACTGCTTGTAAACAAAGACAAACAAGCTGTTGTTGAGCGAACAAAAAAATTGTTTGAGGCGGTGGGAATATCCACGGAGACAAGCAGAAAATTTCCAACGCAGATTTCCGGCGGCGAGGCGCAGCGCGTCGGTATTGTCCGCGCTCTGATCAATTCCCCAGAGATTCTTTTTGCCGATGAGCCGACAGGCGCGCTGAATTCGAAAACAGGGCTGGATGTTCTCGATACCTTGACAAAGTTTAATGAGCAGGGACAAAGCGTTGTTATGGTAACACATGATATGCGGTCCGCCCGGCGCGGAAATCGCATTTTGTATTTGAAGGACGGAGTTATTTTGGGCGAGTGTGATCTGGGAAAGTATGTGCGCGGCGATAAAGAAAGACATGAAAAATTGTCAGATTTTCTTTTGAAGATGGGATGGTAAAATTTAATGCTATGTCCAGATGGGGGATTCGTATGGAAAAAAGTTTTCTTCTTGCCAAGGCAAATTTAAGAAAGACAAAAGGACAGACCACAGCGATGATTATATTGATCTTGCTTGCGGCGTCAATGCTTAATTTGTGGCTTATGCTGTCGATGGATTACAAGCAGAATTTTGACCGTTATCACAAAAAATTAAACGCACAGCATGTTACGCTTGTAATTGACAGAAATAATCAAAAAATGCGGGAATTTTTGATACAGACAATGGAAAGTGATAAAAACATTACAGAATTTTCATTGGATGATGCGATGTATACGGTAGGATTATTTACGTATAACGGCGGTGAAGTGAATTCAGGTCTTGTCTTTTTGGAAAAGCAAGCTGCCATTTCGCGCTCTATTGGAAAAGTTGAACTTATAGAGGACAGTGAAATAGAGAGCGGAATTTATATGCCCATGTTGTATAAATCAGAGGATATTGCGGTTGGAAAAACAGTGACAATCTTCATTGGAAGCAACAAAATAAGCTACACGGTATGCGGATTTTTTAACAGCATTATGGCGGGGTCTCACAATTGCAGTATGTGTGAGCTTATTTTGACAAAAGATAAATATGATGAGCTGAAAAAAATGGGATATATGCCGGAATCCATTGTGTGTTCCGTTCGTTTGCAGGAGAAAACAGAGAGTGCGGATTATGAGACAGTATTGAAAAATGCAGTGTCCACAAAAGATCCTGCTGCAAAAATAACAAGCAATTCTTATATGCTTGTTTCTCAAAGCCGCTATATATCACAGAAGATTTGTTCTGGTATTATAAGTGTGATGGCTTTTTTAATTCTTCTGATCGCGCTTGTTGTTATTGTGTCGAATATTGTAAATTACATTCAAGAAGATATGAAAAATCTCGGCGCGCTCAAAGCGGTAGGCTACACAAGCCGCCAGCTGATCGGTTTCCTTTTTACGCAATTTTGGGGAATTTCGCTAATCGCTGCCATAGCAGGCACAGGTATCTCATACGGTTTATTTCCATTTGTCAATATAATGATGATTTCCCAGACAGGTATTCCGTATAAAACTCATTTTTTGCTGCGGCCGCTGTTGATTACTGTTTTGATTTTAGAGGGAACCATTACAGCTGCGGTATGGCTGTCGGCGCGCCGAATCAAAAGAATAAATCCGATTGTGGCGCTTCGCCAGGGTATTCCAACACATAATTTTAAGTATAATCATATTCCTTTGGAGAAAACAAAAATTTCACTTGGGTTATCACTTGCTTTTAAAACAGCATTTTCCGATATAAAATATAATATCACAGTCTGTATTACAATGCTTGTACTCTCGCTTGTCGTTGTATTTTCGGGACTGATGACAGAGAATGTGATTGCGGATATAACGCCCTTTCTTGATCTTGTCGTAGGGGAAATCGCAGATAGCTGCATCAATATCAATGCGGAGACAGAAAGCAGGTTTCTGCGTGAAATGGAAGCGGATGAACAAGTAGAAAAAATCTATCTTTATAATTCGCTTGCAGTAAGTCATATTGGGGGATTGGAACTTTGGGCGACAATCTGCGATGATTTTGCAAAAGTAAATAATCAAAATACTGTGTTTCAGGGAAGGTTTCCAAAATTTGACAATGAAATTGCAATTGCCGCAAAGTATGCAAAAGAAGAAAATTTAAAAATCGGGGATGAAATAACAATAATGGCAGGGGGAAAAAAAGCAGAGTATATTATATCAGGATTTACGCAGATCAGCAATAACCTCGGCAAAGACTGCCTGCTTACAAGAGAAGGTTATGAACGGCTGGGAGAAATGCAGAGTATAAGTTATTATTTGAATTTGACGGACGGCAGCAGTATTGATGATTTTCATTTAAAGATAAAAGAGCGGTTTAAAGATCAAGTAAATATGATGGTAAATATAAAATTGACCATTGAGGGGTCTGCTTCGGTCTATGTTTCGCTTGTGACAATGATTGTGATTTTAGTTCTTGTATTAAGTGCGGTTATTATTACATTTGTATTGTATCTTTTGGTGCGAACAATGCTGAATAAGAAAAAGCGGGACTATGGAATTATGAAAGCGTTAGGGTTTACTACGGTTCAGCTGATTTTGCAGACAGCAGTCAGTTTTATGCCTGCGGTTATAATTTCAACAACCGTGGGGCTGATTGTCAATTCGTGGGTTATAAATCCTTTCATAGCAGTATTTTTAAGCGGGATTGGAATTGTAAAGTGTACTTTTGGTATTCCGGCAGATTTTATTGTGCTTTCAGGAATCGGACTTATTTTCTTTGCTTTTGCTGTTGTGTGCCTGCTCTCATTAAAGATTAAGAAAATTGCTCCAAAGGCGCTGCTTGCCGGAGATTGATACGCTCCATACCAAAAAGCGGGAGATTTTGCCGCCTGACATTGTAAGAAGTTTCGCGCTCCAGCTGGTTTTTAGCCAGTTAGAGCGCGAAATAAATTGTGTGTCAATTCTATTTTTGAAATTGTTTTCGGTATTTTGAGGGGGAAAATCCTTTTTGCTTGTGGAAGATGCGGCTGAAGTACAATGGATTTTCATATCCTACAATATGCCCGATTTCTGTTATCGTATATTTGGTGGTCTCCAATAAAATCTGGGCGTTTGTGACGCGGATGGAGATAATATACTGCATGGGAGTAACTCCGGTATATTCTTTAAAGTTTCGAATAAACCAGCTGATGCTCATTCCGCGGGATGCCGCATACTTATTGATGTTGATTTCTGAATTGTAGTTATCATTGAAATATTGGGCAGCCAAATTCATTTCATTATCGAGATATTCATTCTTTAAAATGCGCTGTTTCGAGATCTGACGATGTATCAGAATAAAGAGATGATGAAGAAGTATAACTAACATCTCCTTGTAGTCTGTCTGACAGCGTTGAAGTTCTGATATCATTCTTTTAAATATTCTTTCATATTCCAGAGAAGTGCCGGCGTAAAACACGCGCATACTGTCTTTGATTCCGTAGTTTCGCAGAATATTTTTTACATTTCCGCCAGTAAAATGAACCCAATATACCTGCGTCTGATCAGAGGCATAATATTCATATTTTTGAAATTCTTTCGGGCGGTAAATTACCATATGACCGGCGGTAACAATGGTGTCATTTTCTGCATTGTCAAAGTGAAAATGTGCGGTTCCGGCAGAAACATAAATAATTTGAAAATCCAATCTTCCCCGCGGTCGGTACGTTGGAAGTTTCGGGTGGGTAAAAAGACGGTAAGTGCCGCAGCTTCCGACAATCAGCGGTTTTGATTTGTCTTTAAAATCGACGAGCGAATTGTTCAAGTATCCAGAATTTAAATACATAAACGATGCCTCCAGGGTGGTTGTAAGATTATTGTATCATTTTATGCATGTTTTGTCCAATTGTATTTATGGACTTATCGCGCGAAAAATTATACAATAAAGCCAGAAAATAAGCAGAGAAACGAAAATAAGCTTCTGAAAATAAAAACGGGCTCGCAGAAGACAAACAAAAAAATGTATGTTTACAATGGAATGGATTGCCCTGCAGCAATACATACAGGATTTTTGAATGAAAGGAGGAGATCGCAGAAAAACTATATTTTAATGGGGTTTTTCTATTTTGCACGGTACGGCGTCGGTTCAAAAGAGGAGTGCGATAATAAAAGTTTTTATTGTAGGAAGATGGGGTTGCAGAATTTACGGTTTGGCACAAAGAGTTTATATAAGCAAAACAGCGCAGAAAGGGAAACTTTTATGAAGGAGAAGGTATATTTAAAATGGTATAACAAAGTGGGATATGGTTCAGGAGATATTGCCGGCAATGTGGTGTATGCTTTTTTATCTTCCTTTGTTATGATTTATCTGACCAATACGATTGGTCTTTCGGCTGGTATTGTGGGTACATTGATCGCCGTTTCAAAATTATTTGATGGGTTTACAGATGTCTTTTTCGGCACGATGATTGATAAAACGCACAGCAAGTTTGGCAAGGCAAGACCTTGGATGCTCTATGGCTATATTGGCTGTGCAGTCACGCTTGTGGCAGTTTTTGCCATTCCGACAAGCTGGGGTACAACAGCACAGTATGCATGGTTTTTTATCGCGTATACATTGTTGAACGGCGTATTTTATACGGCCAATAATATTGCTTATTCTGCACTTACTTCTCTGGTGACAAAAAACAGCAAAGAGCGGGTTCAGATGGGATCTTACCGGTTTATCTTTGCTTTTTCTACAAGTCTTTTGATTCAGTCTGTCACAATAAGTTTTGTCAGCAGCTGCGGCGGCGGTGCGGCGGCGTGGCGGGCAGTAGCGATAATCTATGCGGCGATCGGCCTTGTGATCAATACGCTTTCTGTACTTTCTGTAAAAGAGCTTTCCGAGGAAGAGCTGAGTGAGAGCGAGGTCGAGAAAACTGAGGAGCGGTATGGACTGGCAGGAGCTTTTAAACTTTTGATATCAAATAAATTTTATTTGATGATCTGCGGGGTTTATATTTTACAACAGCTGTATGGAGCGATGATCAACGCCGGAATTTATTATATGACTTATGTGCTGAAAAATGAAAATCTTTACGGCGTATTTTCCTGGGCAGTCAATATTCCTTTAATTATCGCACTGGTATTTACACCGACTTTGGTAGGGCGGTGGAAAGGAATGTATAAGCTGAACTTGCGGGGTTATATGATCGCTGTAGTCGGCAGGGCTTTGGTGGTGGTGGCTGGGTATATTGGAAGTGTGCCTTTGATGCTGGCGTTTACAGCGCTCGCCGCGCTTGGGCAGGGACCATGGCAGGGAGATATGAATGCAGTGATCGCTTCCTGTTCAGAATATACTTTTTTAACAAAGGGGAAGAGAGTGGACGGGACAATGTATTCCTGCACTTCGCTTGGGGTGAAGCTTGGCGGCGGACTTGGAACGGCGCTTGCAGGATGGCTGCTGGAGCTTAGTGGATTTGAAGGAAAACTGGAAGTTCAGCCGGAAAGCTGTATTATTATGCTGCATATTATGTATTTGTGGTTTCCGCTGATTATTACAATAATTATTATGTTTATACTTTCAAGAATGAATGTGGAAGAGACCAATAAGAGAATCAGAGCAGAAAAGGGCATAGATACATTAGAAGAAAAGTGATATTCTAAAACAGGAAAGGGGCTGTTCTATTTTGCAGCCCCTTTTTTAAATATCCATTTTATTACTGTAAGATAAATGCTAAACAGACCAAAACCTCCAAACATTCCTGTAATAAATCTTCGGATGTTTGTCGAGGGTTTTATTTTTAACTCTTGTATGCCCCAGTCAACGCCCATAACTGCAAGAAGAAAAAGAGAAATTTTAACAGGTATCCTGCAAAAAATATTGACTGCAATCGCTGTAAATTGACCTAGGCATACGCCAGTGCAGCGCGCACATACTGGAAATTGCCAGCCCTTGTAGAAAAAACTGCGCTCTGGCATACGGTGACAGCCGCTGCACTCGCCAAGTTCATCTAAAAAATTTAAAACCATTGATGACCGCAGCTTTGACATATATGTACCACTTTCGTTCTTGTTGTGGTTTTGGTTTTTCCCTTTCCCATTCCGCATAAACCGCAGAGAATTCCAGGAATATTAAAAATAAGAAATCCCAAACACGATTTTATACATCCAAAACCTTTTATTTTTTCCGTTGATGTTGTTTCTGTAACAGCTTGAGATGTAACATTTTGACTTCCACATTTAGGACATATCATAAAAAACTCTCATTTCTGCGCTACGTTTTGCATGGATGCAGCTTTGTGTTAAGCCATGGGCTCTGTAGCGCGCAGACACAAAGTGCAGTAACAATAGTTTCCTGATTCTAAAAAATTTTGGTGACGGCAAACAATAAATATTTATTGAATTATTACCATTCGTTGATATTTGGTCTTGGCACCCGCCACCACTGTTCAAAGTCTGTAGTATACCGTGATAAAATATTGCCGATCTCTGCTGGTGCCTTGTAGGAGGTCATTTTCAAAAAGCAATCTGCAAACTTATCAATATCCGGCATTTCCTGCGATTTCGCGCACGCTTTGCCGAGGGAGACCAGATGGGCGGTGTCGCTTGAGATCGCCTGCACAAACTCTTCCAATCTGCGGTTGCTTGGGAATAATATTTCATGCTCTTGCAGAATCATCCGGTAAATACTGTAGATTACCTCGTTTACTGCATGTAATTTCATATAGCCATCCACCGGGCAGCTTTTTAGAAAATAATAATAGTTTAACCAGAAATCGGCATAAAAAGAAAGCATTTTTTCTTCTTTTTCCTGTTTCTGAAACACGGGGATTTTTGATACAAGTTTTAAAATCTCAGGGTCTTTGGAAAATAGTACCTGGGATTTTACAAAGGCGTTTCTTGTCGGCTCGCTTCCTTTTGCCGCCGCATCTGCAAGAAATTGTTTTGTCATATACTTGAGATCAAAATAGCCGTCCGGGTAAGTACAGTACTCTTTGATTGTCTCGGCAGTCTGGTTTGTTTTCCGGCGTTTTTCGTAAGCTTCATCGGATATTACAATCATTGCATCCAAATCGGAATCCGGGCGCTCGCATCCTTTTGCGACGGAACCGCCAAAAATAACAGCAATAACCTCTTCCTTATCCAGAAAATAATTTTTTAAGTTCTCCAAAGACTCTTTATGGTGCTGATACATAAATACACTCCTATTTTATCAAATGTTAATTTTGCAGCTTTTATAACAGAAAATGTACTGCTGTATACCAATATAAAAAGCTGTTATCTATTCTAGCAGAAAATTAGAAAAAAGGCAAACACCGTTTTGAAGGATCGATTTTTTTGTTCTTTACTAATCGGATATAAGAAGATTATAATGGGAATGATATCGTATAAGAATCTATTTTTGATATCGGAGTTTGTGCCGTTTGACAGTATAAAGTTTTCTTGATTAAAATGCCTTGAAGCAAACGGTAAAGAACGAAAAAGGAGATTAAAAAAGGGAGACAGAAATGAAAAAAGAACACAATAAACTTTGGATTTTATTTAAATCGATGTTTCTTTTAAGCGCCTGCACATTCGGCGGGGGGTTTGTGATTGTTTCGCTGATGAAAAAGAAATATGTGGAAGAGTTAAAATGGCTGGAAGAAGATGAAATGCTTGATGTGACCGCGATTACTCAATCGGTGCCAGGACCTCTTCCCGTGAATGCATCTGTAATTATCGGCTATCGGATGTTTGGCGTTTTGGGTTCGCTTACGGCAATTCTTGGCACAATTCTGCCGCCGATGATGATTATTTCCATTATTTCTCTGTTTTATGAACAATTCAGAACAAATATTTATATCGCTGCAGCACTGCAAGTAATGCGCGCGGGAGTGGCGGCAGTTATTTTTGATGTTGTTATCAACTTGGCAGGAAATGTGCTGAAAACAAGAAGAAGTCTGTATATTATTATGATGTTTACCGCATTTGCTGCAACGTACCTGTTTGAGATCAGCGCGATGCTTATTATTTTGGCATGTCTTGGGATCGGGTTGATTGACCTTGCAGTTACGCTGAAAAAAGGGAAAGGAACGGTGAAATAAATGTTATTGATCAAGTTGTTTTTTTCTTTTATCCAAGTTGGACTATTCAGCGTAGGCGGAGGATACGCGGCGATTCCATTGATTCAGGAACAGATTGTCGGCATTCATAAATTGATGACGCTGGAGGAATTTTCCGATTTGATCACAGTGGCAGAAATGACGCCGGGACCAATTTCCATCAATTCCGCTACGTTTGTCGGTATGAGGGTGGCAGGAGTGCCGGGGGTTTTGCTCTGTACGATCGGATGTATTATTCCCTCGTTTTGTATTTGTCTTATCCTGGCGCATTTTTATTATAAATACCGCACAGTAAGCGGGGTTCAAGTGGTGCTTGGCGCAATGCGTCCGGCGGTGGTGGCTCTGATTGCTTCCGCGGGCGCGTCGATTTTGATGTTGGGATTATTTCAGGCTGAACTTCAGGATATTATTCTAAAAGATATTCGGATTGTGGAGGCTGCAATTTTTATTGTTGCTCTGATTTTACTGCGAAAATTGAAAATAAATGCAGTCACAATTATTTTGGGGAGCGGAGTGGCAGGAGTGATTTTGTATGCCCTAATGGGAAAAATAGAGTAAAATCAGCCCGCTGGATACGCGTTGTTCATCGCGTGTCCGGCAGGCTTTTTCGATACAGACAGATCAAATATTATTCAAACTGAAACCACCGAAAATCAAAGTCGCAGCCTGGAAGGAAAACAAAGGAAACTTTGTTTTTTCCAGTAACGCCTGTAATAGAAAATTGCTGTTCGGTATATTGGTCGGAGCAAGTAAATTCTGCAATTTGTTTTACTTCACCAAAACTGCCTGCAAAACGAATATGAATTGTGTTTTTGGCAAGAGGTGTTCTTCCGCAGATTGTAAGTTTGGAAATTTCTTTTTCGCCAAAATCCATATTGTCATATTCCAGAGATACATTGTTCCCAATACCGGTAACCGCCTCTTCGGCAATGGTGAAAGTATCGCCGTAAATACGGCTGTGTTCCAGTGCAGAAAGCTTTGCATAGGCTTTTTGAGGCTTGGCAAAAATAAAGCCTTTTATATGAATCTGGTCGCGCGCGGTAAAACAGAGCGCGGCGGTGCCTTTTATTCTGCGTTTTAAACGAAATGTCTGCTCTTGGTATACATTCCAGATTGCCGGTTTCTGGTAAATTACATCCGCGAGAAGCTCTGCATTTTTCTCGCCGGGAACTCCTTCCCAGATCTGGATTGGGCAGGGCGTTCCATCCATGGCAAAGATTGGAATTGTAATTTCATCCGACCCGAAATCACCGAAATCGACATTGGAAAAACCAATCGTAGTATTTTCGCCGCGGGATATGGATACGCCGTGTTCATTTCCAGCTGTAACCGTGCCGTCCGCAATATCATAAAGCCCGGCGGAAACAAAACAGTACGGATTGATTGCGGCACTTCCAAGCCCTTTTCCTGTAAAATATAGTTCGGATATCACGCGAACTTTATCTGTGCCGTTTTTGGTCATACAGCGAACGCGGAAATTGCCGTCTCCAAGCGCGGTGACTTTTGCATGTCTGCCGTCGCTGTGAACGTCAAGTGCCGCGAGATTGGAATCAATCCCATCGTCTGTTGTCACTTTCCAGATAAGTTCTGTATCGGCAGCGTTTTCTGGAAGTGTCACAGCAGTAATCTCCATACTAGGGACTTTTGGTGAGAAGGTAAAACCATGGTCGGACGTAAGCGAGATGCGCCGCACAGGAATTCCTGTCTGTTCTGGGAAAAAGTCAGCCATAGATTTCTGGAGTTCTTCCGGGAAGATCGAAGGATCGATCGGTTTATCGGACGGAAGAAGAAGGTTTTTTAAGCCGAACGCCAGTGTAAATCCATTTGTCAGTGCATCCGCGGGAAGAAATACTGGTCCAGAAGGAGGTACGGCAAGCAGCATAGCATTCTCAGGAATAAGAACGCCTGCATTTTCTTCTTCGGCGCGTTCCTGCGGCGTCATTTCGCGCGCGAAAAGCGTGAGAGAAGCGTCGGAAAGACCTTCGGAACGGACTGTGACCAGAATCTCTCCAGAAAGCGGAATGGAGCCGATTACCGCGAGAAGTTTGCCGGAAAACAGGCGCCGGTCTGCACATTTGTATTGTTCGAAATCAGTACTATCGCCATTGTCAAGACCAAGCAGACGTCCGGCGCCGGAAACAGAAACTTTTACGCGCAGATTTGCATTTTCCACTGGATTGCTGTCGGCATCGTTTGCAGTGATGGTAAGGAACGCGAGATCTTTACCGTCGGCGCGCAGCGTGTCGCGGTCGGCAGCAATGCAAAGCGATGCAGCTTCACCGAAGGAAGAGTGGGAATCTTCCGCGATAATATGATCGTTCTCGTCGTAGGCAACCGCCCGAATCGTACCTTTCTGGTATGCAGTCTGCCAGTGTGCAAGCAGGTCGTCTCTCCCGTGTTCATGGTCGAGAAGGCGCGTGCCGAGCGATGTATTATTGAAGAACAGCTCAACTTTTGGAGCATTTGAACAGACAAGAAGATCCACAAGCTGCCCCTCGTTAAAATCCCAGTAAGGAAACAGATGTATCATCGGTTTTTCTTTGTAGTTGGTCCACTCTGCCTGAAAAATATAGAAGGAATCTTTTGGAAAACCTGCGGTGTCAATCTGACCAAAATAAGAATTTTTTGTATGATACGGTGTTGGTTCTCCAAGGTAATCAAATCCTGTCCATACAAACTGACCTGCGGAAAAATAAGCGTCCCTGTCGTCTGCAATACAGGCGAGCGTTGATTTTGCGCCCCAGCTCATCGCGCTGTTGCCAAGGGAGGAGCATTGTTCATCGTCATCGGAGAGAATTTGTCTTAAGTAAGGAAAATGGTAAATGCCCCTGCTCTGTACAACCGATGATGTCTCGCTGCCGTAGATGATCCAGTCAGGATGTTTTTTGTGGTGTTCTTCATAATATTTTTCAGAGTAATTGTAACCGGCATATTTTATAAGATCTGCACATTTTTGTGCGCCTTCCCACGGCATATAGTTGGAACCGATCGTAACCGGAGCATTTGCACGCGGATCGTTCTGCCGCACATATTCCGCAAGCATCGATGTAATTTCCTGTCCGTGTGCATCTGCGTGAGTGTCGTAAATTTCATTTCCAATACTCCATAAAATAACGCTTGGATGATTGCGGTCGCGGCGAATCCATGCGGCGACGTCGCGGCGGCACCACTCTTTAAAAAACCTCGCGTAATCGTAGGTTGTTTTGGAGTGCTCCCACATATCGAACGCTTCCGAGTCAACGAGAAAACCAAGTTCATCTGCAAGTTCCATCAATTCAACAGCCGGCATATTGTGGGAAGTGCGGATTGCATTTACTCCCATCTCTTTTAACAATAAAAGTTTGCGTTTGATCGCAGTGCGGTTGACCGCAGAGCCAAGACAGCCGAGGTCGTGATGTTCGCAGACGCCGCGGATGCGCAGTTTGCGGCCGTTGAGCAAAAAGCCGTTCTCCGGTGTAAATTCTGCTGTGCGGAAACCAACTTTGCAGGAATTTTGATCCAGCAATCGATCACGGTCAATCAGTTCGCTTGTCAAGGTGTAGAGATTGGGCGCGTCGATATCCCAGAGTGCCGGGTCAGAAACAGAAAGTTCGCACGAGTTGAGCCATACCGCGATCTCCTTGTTTTCAAAAGGACAGAAAATGCGGGTTTCATCAAACAAAGAGTCCACAGCGCCAGAGAGAAGCGTGCCGTTTTTATCTGCAATTGAGTGGCGGACAGAAAGCCCGGCAGGGCTGGTATTTTCTGGAACAACGACAATGCTGTCAATAAAGACGCGCCACTGCTCGTTCTGCCTGCGCACAGAAACATAGACGCCGTCAGGATAAAAATGCTGTTTTTGCCTTGTGATAAGCCATACATTGCGGTAGATGCCTGCGCCGGAATACCAGCGGGAATTTGGGCTTTGATGTACTACCCGGACAATAATTTCGTTTTTTCCGGGAACAAGGTAAGGAGTAATGTCAAATTCAAATGTGGAATAGCCATATTTCCAAGCAAATATCTCCTGACCGTTCATATAAAATGTGGAATCCATATAGACGCCTTCAAAGCGCAGGGAAACCACCGTGCTGTCATCCTGCACAGGGCAGTTGAAATATTTGCAGTACCAGCCTTCTTCCGATTCGTAGAGATTGTGTGTGTTGAAAATAAGCCAGTCATGCGGAATCTCAACCGCAGTGAAATCGTGATCGAGAATAACAGCCGGCAGAGAAGTCCCAAGCGGTTTTTTGCAGAACCCCCAGCCGGTGTTAAAAAGTTCTTTTTTCATAACAGCAGTCCTCATTTCTGTGATAATATTGTTGATAAAACTTTCGCCTTTTCGGTTATTTTATCATGTTTTTTTAAAAAGTAAAACAAATATTTTGCATTATAAAGCGGAGGTCTTTTTGTATAACATACTTTTTACCTTAACATACTATGTTTGTGCAAAGTATGTGCCTGTGACCTAAAATTTGCAGGTTAAAAGAAAGGCATGGTTATGAATTATGAGTATTTTTAATGTTTTATCAATGTTGGGCGGATTGGCTTTTTTTCTGTATGGAATGGATTGCATGGAGCACGGGCTTTCCAAACTCTCCGGCGGCAGACTGGAACTTTTGCTTGAACGTATGACAAGAGGAAAATTAAAGTCGGTTGCGCTTGGGGCGGCGGTAACCGCGCTGATTCAATCCTCTTCAGCGACTACCGTAATGGTCGTGGGGCTTGTAAATTCAGGAATTATGAGGTTGTCCCAGGCAGCGGGCGTTATTATGGGAGCAAATATCGGGACGACCGTTACATCATGGCTGTTAAGCCTTACAGGGATTTCCGGCGGCAGTTTTTTTGTAAAGATGTTAAAGCCATCTTCGTTTGCACCTGTGCTGGCATTAATTGGTATTATTCTTTTGATGTTTTCCAAAAGAGAAAAAAAGCGGGATCTCGCAGTGATTTTTCTTGGTTTTGCGATTCTTATGGCAGGGATGGAAACGATGGGAGCAGCGGTAAAACCGCTTGCGGACGTACCGGAATTTACCAGTATATTAACCATGTTTTCCAACCCTGTTCTCGGACTTTTGGCAGGCGCAGTTTTAACTGCGATCATTCAGAGTTCCTCCGCGTCGGTTGGTATTTTACAGACATTATGTGTGACGGGGGCAGTGAATGTCGGAAGCGCAGTGCCGATTATTATGGGGCAGAATATTGGAACATGTGTGACCGCGATGATCTCTTCGATTGGAGCATCAAAAAACGG
Source organism: uncultured Lachnospiraceae bacterium (assembly GCA_947086895.1). Classification (GTDB taxonomy): domain Bacteria; phylum Bacillota; class Clostridia; order Lachnospirales; family Lachnospiraceae; genus RGIG4057. Next base: position 18,902 of record CAMUAR010000016.1, read on the forward strand.
AAAAAGGGCAGCTTTGATACATTTATATTTTAATATGATTGGAACAATACTATTTATGTCGATTTTTTATAGTCTTAATGCGGTGTTTGATTTTCATTTTATGTCTGATACCGCAAATGCCGCTATGATTGCGGTTACGCACACCGCGTTTAATATATCTGCGACTTTGGTTTTGCTGCCGTTTTCCAAGGTGCTTGAACGGCTGGCGACGCTTACTGTGCGCGGGGGAAAGGAAGAAAAAGAAGGGAAAGTAAAAGTTTTGGACGAGAGGTTTCTCGATATGCCGTCGTTTGCGCTAGAACAGTGCAGAGAAGCTGCAAATCAGATGGCGGAACTTGCAGAAGACGGAGTTTTTTTTGCATTAAATCTTATGGAACAGTACAGCGAAGATGGAAGATCCAAAGTGGCAGAGTTGGAAAATCTTGTTGATACCTATGAGGATGAGCTTGGCACATACTTGGTAAAGCTTGGAAAGCGTATGCTCTCGGCAAAAGACAATGACGAGCTGAATGTACTGCTGCATTGCATCGGTGATTTTGAGAGAATTTCCGACCACTCGAAAAATATCAGTGAAGTAGCGCAGGAAATGAAGGAAAAAGGAATTTCATTTTCTGAGCGCGCACAAAAAGAGCTGGAAGTCTACAAGCGGGCGCTTTGTGATATTCTAAAACTTACCGTAGAAGTGTTTTTGTCTGGAGATACCGCGCAGGCAAAGCAGGTAGAACCGCTGGAAGAAGTGATTGACAAGCTTCATGCGGAGGTGAAAAACAGGCATATTGAGCGGCTTAGAAAGGGAACCTGCACGATTGAACTTGGGTTTATCTTATCTGATTTAACAACAAATTTTGAGCGGATTGCCGACCATTGTTCCAATATTGCTGTCTGTTTGATTCAGATTGCGAAGGATGGTATGGAAGTTCACGAGTATCTTGAGGAGGTTCGATATGGAGGGCATAAAAGATTTGAGGAACTTGTAGAAAAAAATAAAGAGAAATATGTATTGCCGTAAGTAAAAAAATTATTTGTGTATTGTCCTGTGATCGAAGGCAAATAAAACTGCGCCCGCATTCTTTATAAATAAATTCTGGAAATATATTTTTTATAAAGCAGAGTGCGGATGAAAAAAAGTTTGCAAATTATGCCTTTCTGCGATATAATCTATCCTTGCCGCGTGGTGCTCTGTAAAAAGAGATAAAAGGGAACGCAGTGTAAATCTGCGACAGCTCCCACTACTGTAAATGGGGATGAAAACCGTGTAAAAGCTGCTGTAGCTTTCAGCCATTGGGAAAAGTTTTACAATTCCTGAGAAGGCGCGGAGAGTAAAAAGATCCACAAGCCAGGAAACCTGCCATGCGAGCTTATTTTTTGCGGTTCCGGGAGAGGGAATTTGCAGGGAGGAATTATGAAAGGATACAAAAAGATTTGGGCGCTGCTGCTTACTGTCGCAGTGCTTGCAGGACTGTCCGCCTGCGGCAGCAAAGGAAATGACCATACAGAGCCAAATGCAGCACCAAGCAGTCCAGCGGATAATGACCAGAAAGATTCTGAGAATAACGCAGCAGATGGCAAAGATCAGGAAAGTGGACTTAAAGACAGCGATCAGCCTTACACGGTTGTTCTGCCAGACGGGACAAGTATCACGCTTGAGAAAACGCCGGAGAGGATTGTATCAGTCGGTCCGAATATTACGGATATTCTGTTTAAAATTGGGGCGGGAAATTGCGTGGTTGGGCGCACCGATTACTGTGATGAGCCAAAGGAAGTAAAAGATATTCCTTCGATCGGTTCGATCTACACGCCGGATATTGAAAAGATTGTCGAGCTGGAGCCAGATTTGATACTTGGGTCAATCCATTTTTACGGGGAGGCAAAAGATCGGCTGGACGAGCTTGGAATTCCCGTTGCAGTGCTGTATGACTGCGAGACCATCGACGGGGTTTATAATACAATCCGCACGGCGGGGGAACTTGTCGGAAAAGCCGAGGAGGGCATTGCGCTGGCGGATGAAACAAAACAGCGCATTGACAGCACGATAGCAAAGTATTCTGGTTCAGAGTATGCCAACTTCAAAGCACCGAGTGTTTACTATGTGGTCGATTATGGGGAAAACGGAGATTTTACTGCGGGCGGCAACACATTTATCGGAAAAATTATCACGGCGGCAGGCGGAGAGAATATTGCCGAGGAGGTTGACGGCTGGCAGATTGCCCATGAAGTATTGATTGAGGCAGACCCGGAAATTATTATTGTGCGCAAAGGAGAAGCAAAAACTTTTTGCAGTACACCAGGATACGAGGAACTTAGCGCGGTGAAAAATGGAAGAGTATATGAATTTGACACAGAGCATCAGCTGGACCGCCAGGGCTATCAAAATGCGGATATTTTTATAAAATTTGCAGAGCTGTTCCATGGAGAAACAGAATAAATAACAGAATGGGGGCTTTTTTATGGCGGGAAAAGAAAAAATGTTCCGCAGGCTGCCGTTTGGCGTAAACTTGACGTTCCTGTTTATACTTATGTTTTTTGTCTTTTTGTGGTCGACATGTATCGGCTCGGCAAAACTGAGTGTTTTGGATGCCTTTAAACTTTTGATTGCAAAGCTCCCCTTCGTCGGGGAGCTTTCTGATATCTCAGATATTTCGCCGGTTTATAAGACAATTTTATATAAAGTTCGGCTGCCGCGCGTTCTTTTGGCAGGGCTTGTCGGGATGGGGCTATCGGTGACAGGAACAGCGTTTCAGGGATTGTTTGGCAATCCGCTTGCAGACCCGCATATTTTAGGAGTATCTTCCGGCGCGGCTCTCGGCGCGACGCTTGCGATGCTGTTCGGCGGTAGTATGCGGTTTTTGGGTTTAAGCTTCACTAGTCTTGCCGCGTTTATCGGAGGGCTTTTGGCGGTGTTTTTTGTGTACCAAATTGCCTGTTCCGGCGTATCAATGCGAACAGAATATCTTTTACTAACTGGAACGGCAGTCAGCTCTCTGCTCTCTGCAATTATTTCCTTTTTGATGGCGCAGTGCAGAGAACAGCTGGAAAAAATTTATATGTGGACGCTTGGGAGCTTTGGGGCGGCAAACTGGCAGAAGGCAGGTTTTCTCGCAGTGTTTGTACTGGTTTTTGGCGCAGTACTTGCAGCTATGGGCAAAGAGTTAGATTTGCTCGCAGCAGGGGAAGATACCGCGAGAACACTTGGAGTATCTGTAAAGTGGACTCGGTATATTGTTATTTTTGCAGGGACGTTTCTTGTTGCAGCATGTGTGTCTGTCAGCGGCGTGATTGGATTTGTCGGACTTGTGGTTCCACATTGCATCCGGCTTATTTTTGGACCAGGACACAAAAGACTTTTTGTTTACTCGATGTTTGGCGGAGCGGTGTTTCTGGTGTTTTGCGATACTATCGCAAGAACGGCGGCAGCTCCGACAGAAATTCCGGTTGGTGTTATAACGGCTGTATTTGGTGCGCCATATTTTCTTTTTTTACTGCGTAAAAGTAAGAAAGGAACAGTATTATGAATGGAATTAAAGTAGATGCTCTGTCCTGGCATCCGAAAAATACAGAAAGTCCAATATTGAAAGAAATAAATTTTTTTCTTGAGCCTGGATATATCTATGGGATTTTAGGAACAAATGGCTCAGGAAAAACTTCTTTGTTAAAGCATCTTCTTGGTTTGCTTCCGCCTGGAAAAGCGGTTGAATTAAACGGCGTTTCTCTTGGAAAAATCAAGCCAAATAAACTTGCGAAAGCATTTTCTTATGTTCCGCAGAACACTGCGGTATCCGCAGATTTTACAGTAGAAGAACTGGTTATGATGGGCAGAGCGCCGCATCAAAAAAGATTTGCAAGACCCCAAAAAGCCGATCAGCAGGCAGTTTCTAAGGCGATTCGACTTGCGGGACTAGAACAGGTGCGCAGCAAGAGCGCGCTGTGTTTAAGCGGCGGTGAGATGCAGCGGGTTGCGGTTGCCAGAGCAATCGCTCAGCAGGCAGAATGGATGTTTTTGGACGAGCCAGTTTCAAGTCTTGACTTGGGGCATCAGCTTGAACTGATGGAAATTTTAAAGGAACTTTCCAAAAAAAATCAAGTGACGGTTGTTATGGTGCTCCATGATATTAATCTTGCAATTCATTATTGCAGCAAATTGCTGTTTATGAAATCGGGCAGATTGTATGCCGCGGGAGAAACAGAAAGCACCGCGACGGCAGAAACGTTAAAAGAAGTGTATGGGCTTGATTTCGAGGAGCTTTTTACAGCGGATGGGACAAAATATATGGTGCCAGTGAAAAGCTCGTATGTTCTGTTGTAAGGCGCAGAACAAAGATCTGCAAGAGAGTAAAATTATATTATTGATTTATCAATAGTAAAGTGAGAGTTATTTTTTGTACAATACAATAATAAAAAGAGTATTTTTTTGGGAAAAGAATGATATTGGTACAAAAAATAGTCTTGCAAAAGAACAGAGAATCGTGTAAGATAAAAGAAATCAATAATTGCTAGGGGTGCTGTTGCTGAGAAATACCCTTATTACTTGAACCGGACAATACCGGCGTAAGGAAGCAAAAGGTGTTATTTTTTAAAATAATAAAAATATTCCGCAGGGAATTTTTATTTTTGTGGCTGGCTGTATAGCTCTCCTTAGCATGTAATGTAAGGAGGGCTTTTTTTATGAATGATTTTTTTGCATTTCCAACGGTAAATAGCTGGGAGGAGGATGTATTTCAGCTGACAACACAGGGAATTCTTGCGGTTGTCCTGCTGATTGTGGCGCTGATTGCACTTGCGCTTATCTTGCAGCCGAAGGAGAAAAAGTCGCGGCGATACTCGACAAAACAGCTGGTATTTTCGGCGGTGGCGATGGCGCTCGCGACAGTTACATCGATAATAAAGCTGTTTGAAATGCCTCTTGGCGGTTCTGTCACATTGTTTAGTATGCTTTTTATTGTGCTGATCGGTTATTGGTATGGACCAAAGGCAGGATTGATGACAGGGTTTGCCTACGGGCTTTTGCAGTTTGTGATGGAGCCGGTATTTTACAGTATACCGCAGATGATTGTCGATTATCCGCTTGCATTTGGCGCGCTTGGGCTGTCTGGCTTTTTTTCTGGCAGGAAATATGGTTTGCAGATCGGGTATATTGCCGGAGTGATTGGCAGATTTGTATTTGCATATTTATCTGGACTTTTGTTTTTTGCTTCTTATGCCGAAGGTTCCGGCATGAGTGCGCCAATATATTCACTTGTATATAACGGGTCGTATCTTGGTGTGGAAGGCGGTATTACGCTTGCGCTTTTATTTGTGCCAGCGGTATCAAAAGGACTTTTCTATATTCGGAAAATGGCAGTGGATAAAATGTGAAGAAACCGCGATTGGACAGGCAGCAGCTTGTTAAAAGTTTTTGGATATTCAGGATATTTGAAAAATTTCTGTGTATTTGAGTCAGAATTCTATTTTTAAGGATTTAAGAATTTTACAGAAAAAGTAGTGGCAATTTTTATATAAGTTTGTTGCCTATAGGAAAAGAAAAAGCCCCTGTTGCATAAACTGAAAGAAAAAGCGGCAGGGAATGCGAAATGGAGAGCGGAAAAGCGGATAATCCTTTAAATCTGGCGTTATCAACGCCGGAGGATGTGCGGGAAAGATCCATCGATTTAAACACAGGATTTGAAGAGCAGACAAAACGCTGGGAGTTAATTGTAAAGTACCACGGAAATTTGGAAGAATTAGCGGGACAGATTGGATTTGACGCTGTCCCGCTTTTAAATTCCTACGCGGTTATCACAATTGACGAGAGAAAAATACCGACGCTGCTTGCAAGCGAGCTGATGGAATTTGTGGAAAAGCCAAACCGGATGTTTTTTGAATTAGAACAATCGGCTGCTGCATCGTGCCTGCCGGTATTTATCGACGGCGCAGGGCTTTCAGGAGCAGGCACACTGGTTGGAATTATTGATTCGGGGATTGATTACGCGCATCCAGATTTTCGAAACAATGACGGGACGACACGGATTGCGCTGCTGTGGGACCAGACCATACCAGACGGCGTATTTACAGAAGAACAGATCAATGAAGCGTTAAACGCCGGGAGCGTTGCAGAGCGGCTGCGCATAGTGCCAAGTACAGACCAGTCGGGGCATGGCACGGCGGTGGCGGGAATTGCCGCGGGCAATGGAAGAGCCTCCGGCGGCAGATACCGCGGAGTCGCTTATGAGAGCAAACTGATGGTTGTAAAGCTTGGAAATTCCGTGGGCAGGTCATTTCCAAGAACCACAAATTTAATGACAGCGATGGATTTTCTTGCAAGAAGCGCATTGGAGAGAGAGCTTCCAATGGCTGTAAACATCAGTTTTGGAAATAATTACGGAGCGCACGACGGGAGTTCTTTGCTGGAAAAATATCTGGATACAATAGCAGGTTACTGGAAGTTAAGTATTGTTACGGGGATGGGGAACGAGGGAGCAGCGCGGGGGCATATCGCGGGCAGATTGACGCAAAAAGGAGCAGCGCAGACCGTGGAATTTGCGGTGGGACCAGGGGAGCGAAGCATCAGTTTGCAGCTGTGGAAGAATTATTCCGACCGTTTTCAAATGGAATTGGTCGCGCCTTCTGGAGCGGCATTTTTTATACAGGAGCCGCAAAATGCGAGCGACACAAGAATCCGAAGAACCATTCTTTCCGATACAGAAGTTATTGTGTATATTGGCGAGCCAAAACCATACACGCAAAACCAGGAAATTTATATGGAATTTATTCCGACAGAAAACCGGATCAACAGCGGAGTGTGGCGTCTTGTATTAACCCCGGCATCGATTGTGGACGGCTTTTACAGATTGTGGCTTCCCTCGCAGGAAGCTTTGGAGACATCGACGGGTTTTTTAAGACCAACGGAGGAAACTACGCTGACGATTCCAGCGACGTCCCAGGGAGTAATCTCCGTCGGAGCTTACGATTCTTCCAGAGATAGTTACGCTGATTTTTCAGGGCGCGGGTATGCGGTTGGAACAATAAGCAGCAAACCGGATTTGGCGGCTCCGGGCGTCGATATTTACACGACCACCCCCGGCGGGGGCTATGCGCTGCGCACTGGCACATCAATGGCAGCTCCTTTTGTAACCGGGGCGGCAGCACTTTTAATGCAGTGGGGAATTGTGAATGGAAACGACCCATACTTGTACGGGGAGAAAGTGAAAGCGTATTTAAAAAGAGGGGCAAGACCGCTGCCAGGATATGCCGGATACGGAAATCCGCTGACAGGAGCAGGAGCATTGTGCGTGAGAAACAGCCTGCCAAGATAAGGGGTATAAAATTGTAAGTAATGCGATTCTATTTTGCTGAAATGTAATAGAAAAGTACCTGAAAAATTTATAAAAGAACTTGCTTGACAGGCTTACAAAAAAATGGTATATGTGGGATAAAATAAGTTTGGCGAAATTTCTTGTTGAGCAGTTTGCATAACATGTAATCAGAAAATATTTTTTGTACAGTCTGCACATAAAAAAGTTAGAGAATATTTCGCTGGAAAAGGTGAAAACCAAAAATTGTTGCTATAAACATGGATAAAAAAGAGAAAGGGCAGTATTATTATGAGCAGTAGAAATAACAAAAAAGTGATTTTAATTTTGGTTGACGGTTTAAGACCGGATGCGTTGACGGGGTGCGGGCATCCTTATGTGAAGGAACTGCTTGAGATGGGAAAGTATTCTCTGGAGGCGGAGACGGTATACCCTTCCGTCACATTGCCGTGCCATATGTCTTTGTTTCACAGCGTACCGCCGGAAAGACATGGGATATTGACCAATACTTATGTTCCTCAGGTGCGCCCGATCAGAGGACTGTGCGAGCGGCTTAGCTCGGCCGGAAAAATTTGCAGCTTTTTTTACAACTGGGAAGAATTAAGAGATTTAAGCCGCCCTTCCTACTTGGCTTACAGTTACTTTGTATCTGGTCAGTCCTATCCGTTTGAAAAAACAAATGAGATGGTGACCGAGAACGCAATTTCTTATATAGAGGAATATAAACCAGATTTTTCATTTATTTATCTCGGGCTTGTGGATCAGATCGGGCATGATTATGGATGGATGGGGGAAGAATATATGAAAGCATGCCGTCTGTCGCTCGATGAGATCAAAAGACTGGTGGATAATTTCGGGCAGGAATACAGCATTATTATCACAGCGGATCATGGCGGTCATGACCGGACGCACGGCACAACACAAAAGGAAGATATGCTGATTCCACTGATCTGTATTGGACCAGATTTTGAGCCGGGAAGTAAATTTGAATCTGCTGGAATCTGTGATATCGCGCCGACGATTACCGAATTGACCGGCGTTCCCGCGGTGGAGGACTGGAAGGGAAAAAGTCTGATAGCAGAAAAATAGATTGGATATAAAGCAGGAAGGAAGTCTTGCTTTTTATTGCTCTGTATTTTTAAAGAGTTATCGTATAAGGAGGTTTTGACTATGAAAGTTGTAATTATCGGCGGTGTTGCCGCCGGAACAAAAGTGGCTGCGAAGTTAAAAAGAGAACACCCGCAGGATGAAATTGTAATTTACACCAAGGGAAACGATATTTCTTATGCAGGATGCGGGCTTCCGTACTATATGGGAGGTTTTATAGAGACCGAGGGAGAATTGATTGTAAATACTCCAGAAAAGTTTATGGGACTGACAGGAAGTGTTGTACATACAAACAGCGAGGTTGTAGAAATAAATCCAGAAGAAAAAACGATCTTAGTACAAACAGATAAAATCGAGAAAGTTAGTTATGACAAACTTGTGATTGCCACAGGCGCAAATAGTTTAATTCCGCCGGTGGAGGGAGTAAATTTGCCAGGGGTGTTTTCTGTGCGCACGCCAAAGGATGCGATTGATGCCAGAAAATTTGCCGAGGAGCAAAACGTAAAACATGCGGTAGTTGTAGGCGGCGGTTTTATCGGGCTTGAAGTTGCAGAAAATCTGATGGCGCGCGGTATTGCGGTTACCGTGGTGGATATGGCTGCTCAGCTGATGCCAAATATTTTTGACGCAGATATGGCAGATTATATCAGAAGAAAGCTTCAGGCTAAGGGAATGCGGATTTTAACCGGCACAACACTTGTAAAAATTACAGGTACAAATCAGGTGGACGGCGTGCAGACCAGCGTGGAGAAACTTCCTGCAAAGATGGTGATTCTTGCGGCGGGAATTCGTCCCGCAACAGGATTTTTAAAAGATACAAAGCTTGAGATGGAGCGCGGCTGTATTGTGACAGATGACCTTCAGAGAACAAATCTTCCTGACATCTATGCGGTGGGTGACTGCGCAATCGTGAAAAATCGTATTACCCAGAAGAGACAATGGTCTGCGATGGGTTCCACCGCAAATATTGCGGGCAGAGCGCTGGCAGTAAATCTGGGAGGCAAAGAGACGGTTTCTTATCCGGGCTGTCTTGGAACAGGTGTTGTAAAACTTGCTGACGATTTGAATGCCGCCAGAACAGGATTGACCGAAGAGCAGGCGAAGGCTATCAATAATTCAACGGTTTCTGTGCTGTGTATTACAGATGATAAAGCGCATTATTATCCAGATTCTAATATATTTATTATAAAATTAGTTGCTGATGCAGATACTCATAAATTGCTTGGAATGCAGGTGATCGGCGGGGGCGCGGTAGATAAAATAGCGGATATTGCTGTTACTGGGATTTCTCTTGGCAGTAAGGTGGAAGATTTTATTACTATGGATTTTGCTTATGCACCGCCGTTTTCCACTGCAATTCATCCGTTTGCAGCAGCTTGCGGTATTTTAGCAAATAAACTGAGCGGACGGTTTGTGTCCTTTACTCCTGCCGAGTACGCGGCGGGCGCGGCAAAGGAGTATCAGTTGGTGGATGTTCACCCAGCTTCTGTATTATCCGGCGCAGAGTGGCTGAACCTTTCCAACGTGGAGGAGTTTGCAAAAAAACATAAGAAGGAGGAAAAGCTTTTGCTTGTCTGCGCAAGGGGAAAAAGAGGATATCTGGCGCAGAATAAATTAAAGGCGCTTGGTTTTACAAATACATGCGTATTGGAAGGCGGAGCGACATTTAATATCATAAAAAAGACACTGCCTGCGGGTGAAACTTTGCCGCCGGAGGAAATCAAGCGTGTAAAAGGGCTTGGCTGCCTGCAGGATAAGCGTTATAAAGATGTATTTAATGTGCGTGTAATTACAAGAAACGGTAAAATTACATTGGAAGAGCAGCGTGCGATTGCAGAAGCCGCACAGCGTTTTGGCAGCGGAGAACTTACAATGACCACACGTCTTACACTGGAAATCCAGGGCGTTCCTTATGCGAATATTGACCCGCTCATTGCCTTTCTTGCAGAAAATAATTTAGAAACCGGCGGTACAGGTTCGCGGGTTCGACCGATTGTTTCCTGCAAGGGGACGACATGCCAGTATGGATTGATTGACACCTTTGATTTAAGCGAGAAAATTCACGAGCGTTTCTACAAAGGGTATCACAATGTAACGCTGCCGCACAAGTTTAAGATTGCGGTGGGAGGCTGTCCGAATAATTGTGTAAAGCCGGATTTAAATGATCTTGGAATTGTTGGTCAGCGCGTGCCGATGTTCGATTATTCCAAGTGCCGCGGCTGCAAAAAATGTCAGGTGGAAACTGCCTGCCCGATGAAGGTGGCGAAAGTGGAAAACGGGGTGCTGCAGCTGGATGCGGATGCTTGTAATGGCTGTGGGCGCTGCAAGGCAAAATGTCCGTTTGGCGTCACAGAAGAATACACGCAGGGCTATAAGATTTACATTGGCGGAAGATGGGGCAAGAAGATTGCAAACGGTCAGGCACTTGGCAGGTTGTTTACAAGCGGGGAGGAAGTGCTTGACGCAGTGGAGCGCGCAATTCTATTCTTCCGGGACGAGGGAGTTACCGGAGAGCGGTTTGCAGATACTGTAAACAGACTTGGTTTTTCGTATGTGCAGGAAAAATTGTTAAATGGAACAATCAATAAATCTGCGGTGTTAGAAAAGAACGTAAAGGGCGGAGCAACCTGCTAGAGTGTGTTTGAAAATTAAAAATTGCACAAACTTACAAATTATGTTGAAAGAAAAATACAGAAAAATCGTTGTGCTTTGGATTATTTTATGCAAAAAATCAGTTGGAATATCAAATCTTTATTTATCAGTATAGCAAGTGACTTTTGCAGTTTGTTAAGATAAAATCTTTGGCAAGGTTCCTTGTACGGATAATAAAAAATTAATTTTGTTATAAAAATAGACTGCGGGGCGCGGATTTGATTTTCGCGCCCTGAAGCAGTCTGTCGGGATATTTGTATTGCAGATAATCTAAATTTTTTAAATGGTGAAAGAAACGGAAAAATGAAAAAAAAACTGATTTTATTTTTTAGTGTTTTGCTGGTATTAAACAATTTTTCTGCCTGCGGAAAAGATCAAGAGAAAACTCCGCCAGAAAATGTTCCGGTAAGTGGAACTTTAGAGGAAGATACTCAAAAAGAGAATATATTCCCGGATAAAGAAGAATCCAAACAAGAAAAGGATAAAGAATACATATTTACCGACGACCTTGGGCGCAAGGTATGTGTTTCGTCTTATCAACGTGTGGCGTCGCTGCTTGGAAGCTATGCGGATATGTGGATGCTTGCCGGCGGGGAGGTAGTTGCCGCGCCGGAAGATGCATTTGAGGATTTTCATTTATCCATGCCGGAGGGTACCGTAAATTTAGGAGAAACAAAACGTCTGAGTCTTGAACTTTTATTTTCTTGTGAGCCGGATTTTGTTCTTGCCAGCACGAATACCGCGCAGCATTTGGAATGGCAGGATTCTCTTGAAAAAGCAGGGATTGTCACAGCATATTTCGATGTGGCATGTTTTGAGGATTATCTGCGCGTGTTAAAGATTTTTACGGATATTACAGGGCAAGAAGAGCGGTATCAGCAGTATGGAGAGGATTTAAAAGAGCAGATTGAAGAAGTGACTGCACGCTATAAAAATCAGACGCCGCCAAGCGTGCTTTTTATGCGGGCCTCCGCTGCAAGTATACGCGCAAAAGGCAGCAAGGGCAATGTGCTCGGGGAGATGCTGCAGGAATTTGGCTGTGTAAATATAGCAGATACCGAAGAAAGCCTTTTGGAAAATTTAAGTATGGAAAGCATTCTTCTGCAAAATCCAGATAAGATTTTAATTGTACAGTCCGGGGACGATGCAGAAGGGATGAAAAAAAATGTAGAGAAGATGTTTGCGGAAAATCCGCTGTGGAATGAGCTGGATGCAGTAAAAAATAAACAGGTCTATTTTCTGGACAAGCATTTGTATAATTTAAAGCCAAACGCCCGCTGGGCCGAAGCTTACGAAACGTTAGCAGAAATTTTATATGGTAAAAAATAGTATTTACAGAGGAAATGTCTTATTGATAATATAAGATCAGTAGAAGTAAATATAAAACATTGATATTCTTATTAAATATTTTATTGTATTAATAACAGGGAGGGTGTACGAAGAAAAGATGCAAAAGGAAAAACGGCGTTTCCGCCTGCTGTTTTTGGGCGGAATTTTTAGCTGTGTGCTGATTGTGACAGCCAGTCTTTGTCTTGGAACAATCTGTTTTTCTCCAGTTCAGTTAATTCGTCTTTTTGCGGGGGACGGGGAGCGTGCTGCAAAAAGTATTTTAATATACGCAAGACTTCCGCGCACGCTCGCCGCTTTAACTTCAGGAGCAGCACTTTCGGTATCCGGGGCGGTGCTGCAAAATGTTTTGGACAATCGTTTGGCTTCTCCGGGAATAATCGGCGTGAATGCGGGAGCTGGTCTTGGCGTTACCCTTTGTCTGGCAGCAGGAAAATTTTATGGAATTGCAGTTTCTCTTGCAGCGTTCGGCGGAAGTTTTCTTACTGTTTTTATAATTTTTCTGTTTTCCTATCGAACAAAGGCTTCTAAAACAACTGTAATTTTGGGCGGGGTAGCGCTGAACAGCGTTTGGAATGCAGTTGCGGAATCGGTCACAGTTTTAAATACAGAAGTTGGAGCGATCAGTATGGATTTTCGCGTAGGGGGATTTTCAGCGGTTTCTTATAGCAGATTGCTTCCGGCAGCAGGATTGATTTTCGCGGCTCTTTTTCTGCTGCTTACATTCTGCAATGAACTGGATGTGACCGCGCTGGGAGATGAAACGGCGCTGGGGCTTGGTCTGCCAGTAGGGCGATACCGTATGATTTTTCTCGCTCTCGCGGCTCTTTTGTCTGGAGCGGCGGTAAGTTTTGCCGGTCTGCTTGGCTTTGTCGGTCTGCTTGTGCCGCATTTTGTGCGTCGCTTTTCCGGCAGCGAGAGCAGAAAACTTCTGCCGTTGTGCGCTGTTTTTGGAGCGGGATTTGTCGCGCTGTGCGATATGGTTTCCAGATTGGTATTTCTTCCTTATGAATTGCCGGTAGGGATTTTAATGTCGGTAATCGGCGGACCGGTATTTTTAATTTTATTGATGGGCAGTGCAAAAAAGAAATCCATGGCTTAAGATCAAGGAAAAAACAAAAAAGCGGAGGACTGCAAAATAGATCCGTATATCCATGCTGATGGTTTGGCGAAAAGAAACGCCTGCAAAGATTCGCAGGAAAACCGAACGAATTGTCTTGTGTTTCAATTGATATTTCGGCGAGGTTATAAAACAGGAAAAAGTTGCGGAATGCAGATTTAAGGGGGATGGATTTAGCGATAACAAGTGATTGGGGGAGAAAAGATGTGGAAATAAAAGTTGTGACGAATGATGATAAAGAATTTGTGATGAGTGTGGATCAACATGCGAATGATACAAGTTATGCCAACCGAGTCTATACAAAGTCCGGTTATGTTATCTGGGAAGAAGACTGGCGCATCGGAATAATAACACATTGTATTTTATGGGATAATCTTCCGTTTATGAATCTTTTGTTTGTGAAAGAAGAATACCGCAGGAAAGGATTTGCAACACAGGCAGTTATTTGTTGGGAAAATGAAATGAAAAAGCAAGGTTATAAGATGACATTGATTTCAACACAGGTCGATGAGGACGCGCAGCATTTATACCGGAAACTGGGGTATATAGACTGCGGCGGATTAGTGCTTCATAATACGCCGTTTGACCAGCCGATGGAACTGTTTTTAAGAAAAGTTTTATAGACAATAAATTAAGGAAAGATTATTATGGTCGAGATGGAAAATGTATCTGCCGGATATGGAAAATGTAAGGTGCTACATAATATAAACTTAAAACTTTTAAAAGGGCAGGTTACAACGCTCGTCGGTGTGAACGGCAGCGGAAAGAGTACGTTGTTAAAAACGCTGCTTGGTTTTCTTCCATTGTCCGATGGCAAGATTCGGATTGACGGAATTCCGATGGAAAATTTTTCGCGGGTAGAACTTGCAAGAAAAATCGCTTATCTTCCGCAGGGAAATTCCGTGCCGGATATAACCGCAGGACGAATGGTACTGCACGGGCGATTTCCCTATTTAAGTTATCCGAGAAAATACCGCGCACAGGATATCGCCATTGCAGAGCAGGCTATGAGCCAGATGGGGATTGTCGAGCTTGCAAAAAGACCGATGGCAGAATTGTCCGGCGGTATGCGGCAGAAAGTATATATTGCTATGGCTTTGGCACAGCAGGCAGCGGTTATTGTTATGGATGAACCTACAACATATCTTGATATTGGGCAGCAGATAAAATTTGCGGATCTGATAAGAAAACTTTCTGAAGATGGAAAAACAATTCTTCTTGTGCTGCACGATCTGCCGCTCGCATTTAAAATATCCGGGCAGATTGCCGTAATTTGGAACGGGGCGGTAGCCGAGTGCGGAACGGCGCAGAAAATTTTAAAATCCGGCGTGATAGAAAGACTCTGCGGCGCGGCTGTAAAATCAACTTTAACAGAAGCAGGAGCGCAGTATTTTTATGATTTTTCATAAAATAACTTGGATATAAAAATTGTGAAAACAATAACACTTTATCTGTATATTATATTTATGTTAATTTGCATTGATATAAAAAGAAAAATAACAAATACATTCATTTCTTGTGTTCTATTTATGTTTAGGATATAATAACGATAGAGCCGCTTACAGCAAACGTTTTGAAGGCGGGAGATTGTAATTGGTCTGCGATTTTAATAAAGATTTATGAAAAATTAAAAAATATATTACAAGAATGTGAGGAGTAATGTTAATAGAAATTCAAGATGATTTTGATTTAGAAAAAATTGCTTTGAGTGGGCAGTGCTTTCGAGTAAAACAATTTGCGGACGGAGTGTATCGTTTTATAACAAAAGATAATATTATTTACATACAAAAAACAAAAAATAAGCAGTTTTCTATTAGCTGCAGTAAGGATCAATGGGACAAGATTTGGAGAACTTATTTTGATCTTGACCGTTGTTACAGCGATATTTTTTGTTCGGAATGTGAAAAACATCCTTTTGTACATCAAGCGATGGTCTATGGCCGCGGAATTCGAATTTTGCGTCAGGATGCATGGGAAATGCTTTTAACTTTTATTATTTCCCAGAGAAAAAATATTCCTGCTATAGCAAAATCTGTTGAGAATTTGGCACTGCGGTATGGACATCCGCTGCAAACCGAATACGAAATGCTACATTTGTTTCCATCGCCGCAGGATATGAAAGACAGTTTGACAGAAGAGTTGATGGAATGCGGTCTGGGATATCGAACAAAGTATGTTCTTGATGCGGTTCGTCAGGTAATTTCAGGTGTTCTTGACTTGGAAGCGATCTCTAAGTGCGGCGATGACGAACTGATTGAAAAGTTACAGTCCGTTTACGGAGTAGGAAAGAAAGTGGCGAATTGTGTCAGTTTATTTGCCTACGGAAGAACCGCTTGTGTTCCTATTGACGTCTGGATTTCCAGAGCGATTGAAAATGAGTGCAAAGGCGAATCACCGTTTTCTTTATTTGGTGAAAATGCGGGAATTATTCAACAATATGTTTTTTATTATGAGAAATACCATCAGTGCAATTCGCGCTGATGGCGTTTTTGCGCACAGGAGAAAGAAAGTCGGTTCTTTCCACAACCTTGATTTTTTATAGTGTCAGTAGTATAATTAAAGTAAAATTATTGGGATGGACAAAAAGTCTAAGCCGAGAAAATAGATTTCGGGAACAGTCAAAAATATTGATATTTTAAGTGGGATGAAATATAAAAATTTGAAGGAAGGAGAGTCCACTCAAAAAGCAAAAGTGGGAAATACAAAAGTTCTATAAATTTCGAACAAGACAAAAAGCGGTAAGTATGGAATTATATTTTGAGTGGCAGAAGAATTTTAATGAAGAGAAAAAAGACATTGCGGGAAATAACCTGTGTCGTGTTTCTTTTGGTGGCAGTTATTCTTTTGTTTTACTGGTATGCAACACAGAACAGAGAAAGAATCAAAGAGTGGAATAAAATTTATGCGGCAGATTCCGCGCGGATTAAGGCGGTTCAAATTGATGAAGAATTGAGCAATGCGCTCAATCGTATCAATACCTATGCATATTTTGTTGGAGAAAGTCTTGCAGGGATAGAAGTTGATTCGCAGACACTGAAAAAAATCCAAGAAAATGCAGTATTTGACGCGATACTGTTTACCGATAAGAATGGAAAAGACTACGCGGTGGACGGGCGAACCACGAATGCGGCAGCACGTCCTTTTTATATTGACGGTATAAAAGGCGAAAGCGGTATTTGTATTATTTTTGATCCCTACTTTTTTGATGAAACAATGATGGATTTTTATACGCCCGTCTATTATAACAATGAAATTATAGGGGTGCTGCGCGGAGCTTATCTGGCACAGGAATATTTAAAAGAAATGCTTGCTACAACTTACTTTGGTGAGGAGGCGCATGTATTTTTATGTACGAGAGAAGGAAAGGTAGTTGCAAGTTCCAATGACCAGGCTTATCAAGGAAATTTGTTGGAGCGTTTGGTGGAGGACAATGTAATTGATAAAGAGACCGCCCAAAAAGCTAAGGTTGCGTTTGAGGAGGGCGGGCAGCAAGTATTTTTGTGCGATTCTGACAGCAAGACAGATAATATTTGCGTGACCTATTTGCCAGAAAATGAGTATGTGCTTGTGCAGACATTTCCAAAAAGTGTCACACAAGATATGATAAACGCTGAGAATTTGGTCGGATTCCGGCTGGAAGCAGCGATGATTGTTCTGTTTGTAATCTATATTATTATTGTGCTGATCCAAGCCCAGCAGGAAAAGAAGAAGCTTGAACAGGAAAACCGGGAGATGGGGTATATTATCGATGGTATCAACACGCTGTTCGCGCGTTTTGTTATCGTTGATTTGGAAGCAAATACATATCAGTATCTGGCAGGAACAAAACCGGAGAATGACGGAATGTCCGTTCGCGGCAATTACCATGAGATACAAAAATATTTATGTTCTTTGATATTGAACGAGCAAGAACGCGAAGAATTTTCAAAAGCGATCGAGAAAAATGCGCTGATTGAAGCAATGAAGGAGCATAATGATGTGCGCTTTGAGTGTAATATAGTACATAATGAACATGAAGAGTGGGAACATGTAAATATTATGTGTGTGGAACGCAAAAATGGAATCGCGAGCAAAGTTTTATTTACAAGACAGAACATTACGGAAATTAAGGAGAAAGAACTGCGCATCCAGGCGGAGATAGCTCTTGCAAACCGCAAGGAAAGACAGTACCGGATCGCGATTACCTCCAATGCATTTTGTACGTTTGAATTTAATTTGACAAAAGATTTGATTGAGCAGGATATTGTGCGCATAATAAAAGGAGTGCAGGTTTCTATTTTGGAACACTTTGGATTAAAGCCGCCTTGCAAAGCCTCCGAATGTTTTGAAAAATGGGGACAGTATGTTTTGGAAGAATCCAAGGAGGAATTCAGCCGCGTCGTAAATTTAAAGTATTTGGAAGAATGCTTTGAGCAGGACGATATGGAAGTAGTCATTGATTATTGGGGAAAGGCTCCAAAAGGCGAAGCGATATGTACTAGACAATCGTTTATTATGACAAGAGATGATAATACAAACGATATTATAGTTATGGTGGTATCCAAAGAGATTACGGAGCAGGTGCGCAAACAGCGGGAACAGACGCAGGCGCTGCAGGATGCGCTGATGCAGGCGCAGCATGCAAACCGGGCAAAAACAACATTCCTTTCGAATATGTCACATGATATTCGCACTCCTATGAATGCAATTATAGGATTTACAACAATTGCGACAACTCATATTGATAATAAAGAACAGGTTCGGGATTGCCTGCAAAAAGTGCTTTCCTCCAGCAATCATCTGCTTAGTTTAATCAATGATATTCTTGATATGAGCAGGATTGAGAGCGGAAAAGTGCAGATTAATGAACAGGAGTGCAATATTTCCGAGATGATGCACAACCTGGTAAATATTATTCAGCCGCAGGTAAAAGCAAAACAGCTGGAACTGTTTATTGATACATTTGAGGTAATCAACGAGAATGTAATTGCAGATTCCTTAAAGATGAATCAAGTATTTATCAATTTGTTAAGCAATGCTGTAAAATATACGCCATCAGGAGGAACCGTCTCATTTCGAATTATGCAGAAAGCCACATTTCGGCACGGATATGGCGATTATGTTTTTACAATTAATGACAATGGGATTGGTATGTCTGAGGAGTTTGTAAAGCATATTTTTGAGCCGTTTGAGCGGGAATCCACAGCAACTCAGTCAGGAATTCAGGGAACCGGACTCGGCATGACGATTACAAAAAATATTGTCGAGATGATGAACGGTACAATCAGCGTCGAGAGCGAACTTGGCAAGGGAAGTACATTTACTGTAGAACTTAGTTTAAGGCTGCAGGACGGAGAAAAAGAGGATGAGCAGATTAAGGAATTAGAAGGACTTCGTGCGCTTGTTGTGGATGACGATTATTATATCTGCGACAGTGTGAGCAAGATGTTAAAACAGATCGGTATGCGTGCAGAATGGACGACATCCGGCAGAGAGGCTGCGTACCGTGCAAAGATTGCCAGCGATGAAAAAGACCCGTATCATACTTATATTGTTGATTGGCAGATGCCGGAGACAAGCGGTTTAGAAACCGCAAGAAGAATCCGCAGTTCCGTCGGAACAGATGTGCCGATTATTATTTTGACTGCTTACGATTGGACGGATATTGAGGAGGAGGCGCGGGAAGCAGGAATCAATGTTTTTTGCGCAAAGCCGCTCTTTATGTCCGATTTAAAATCTGCATTGCTGGCTGTAAATAATTTGGTTGGAACGACAAATGAAGTTCAGTCTTGGACTTTAGCTGATTTTAGCGGAAAGAGAGTTCTTCTGGTTGAGGATATTGAATTAAACCGCGAGATTGCTGAGTTTATTTTGACGGAATCAGGATTTACGGTTGAGACTGCGCCGGACGGAACAGATGCAGTGGCGATGGTAAAAGAGTCAGAAGAATTTTATTACGATGCTGTTTTGATGGATGTACAGATGCCAATTATGGATGGTTATGAGGCGACCAGAACGATTCGTGCGCTGCCGAGAAAGGATGTGAAGAAACTTCCGATTATTGCTATGACAGCAAATGCTTTGGAGGAGGATAAGGAGGCGGCGTTAAAGAACGGAATGAACGCTCATATTGCAAAGCCATTGGATATGAATATATTTATTGAAGTTTTGGGAAAATTCTTAAAGTAATATTGTTTGGAAACAGGTTGGTCACAAAAGTTTCAGCTTTGAAATATTAATGCTGCGCGGCAGAAAAGGAGGGAAAATGGAACAGGTATTTATTTATCATCCAGAAAATGCGATTGTGGAGACAGAAAGCGGAAAAGTGCGCGGGTATTTCTGGAACGGCATTTCGATTTTTAAGGGAATCCCTTATGCGAAGGCAAAGCGGTTTCATGCGCCGCAGCCGGTTGAGCACTGGGAAGGAGTATTTGACGCTACCAGTTATGGTTATGTATGCCCGCTGTTAGATCCATCGCAAAGACCGAACGGAGAACTGCTTGTACCGCATCGTTACTGGATTATGAACGAAGATTGTCAAAATTTAAATATATGGACGCCAGGGCTTGAACAGAGCGCGCTGCCTGTGCTTGTATGGCTGCATGGCGGCGGTTTTGAGGCTGGTTCTGCGATTGAACAGGTTGCTTATGAAGGCGAGAGTATGTGCCGCGAAGGAAATGTTGTGGTTGTTTCGATCAACCATCGTTTAAATGTGCTTGGATATTGTGATTTGTCGCCGTTCGGAGAGCAGTATGCCAATTCAGGAAATGCGGGAACCGATGATATTATTGCTGCGCTTCGCTGGGTGCGCGACAACATTGCAAATTTTGGAGGCGACCCTGATAATGTGACAGTATTTGGGCAGTCCGGCGGCGGGGCGAAAGTGACGACACTTTTGCAGACTCCTGCTGCGGATGGGCTGTATGCAAAGGGAATCAATATGAGCGGAGTGATAGGACCGCTCCTTGCAGATGGAACGGGAAGCGGAGAAGAACTGGCGCGTGCAATGATGAAAGAACTGAAATTAAACGATGTGAGCGGTCTGGAAACCGTGCCTTACCCAATGTTGGCAGAAGCTTATCAGAAAGTAAAATGGGTGCTGGCAAAGGAAGGGCTTTATGTCGGCGGAACACCGTATAAAAACAATTTTTATGCAGGTTCTCCGGCAGAACATGGTTTCCGCAAAGAAACATCTCAGATTCCAATGCTGGTGGGAACGGTCTATGGAGAATTTACTTCCTTTATGCCAACGCCTTATAATAAGTCTATATTGACTGCGGCGCAAGGGGAAGAAATTGTGTGTCAAAGGATCGGCATGGAAGCGGCACAGGAGCTTCTTCCGCTTTATAAAAAAGCGTATCCAGAGCGCAATCCTGTGGATTTGCTGAATCTTGATTTTATTTTCCGCATGCCGACCATGCAGTATGTGCGACAGCGCAGTGCATTAAATCAATGCACATATTCTTATCTGTTTAATTTGGATATGCCGGTGGATCACGGGCGCACTCCATGGCATTGTGCAGATATTCCTTATGTATTTCACAATACAAATCTGGTTCCATCAACACAGGAAAAAGGCGTGACAGAGGAAGTTGAAAAACAGATTTTTGGCAGTGTAATTGCATTTGCGCGCACTGGAAACCCAAATCATGCGGCATTGCCGGAGTGGTCGCCTTCCACGCCGGAAGAAGAGCGGATTATGGTATTTGACAAGCAGACAAGACAGAGGATCAATTACGATGAAGAATTGATACCTCTTGTTTCAAAATATATGTGGTCTATTTTTGCCAGAGGAATGGAACAAAATAAAGACAGCGTACAACATTGATTCAAAGTAAACTGAAAGTAAACGAAAATCGCCATTTCCTTTACGTATTAGATACCCTTTTTGTTTATAATAAGAGTATGGATTAGATTATGATTGATAAATATACAGGAGGTATGACGATGCCGGAATTTATTGCTTTTGAGCATGTCGGAAAAACATACAAAGTCGGGGAGGTTGAAATTCAGGCGTTAAAAGATGCGAGCTTTTCGGTGGAAAAGGGAGAGATTTGTGTGATCGTTGGGGCGTCAGGTGCAGGAAAAACAACGATTTTAAATATTCTCGGAGGGATGGATACCATGTCTGCTGGAAAGGTGTGGCTGGACGGGCAGGAGATTTCCGGTTACGACGAAAAGCAGCTGACTGCGTACCGAAGGTATGAAATAGGGTTTGTCTTTCAGTTTTACAATTTGGTGCCAAATTTAACTGCGCTTGAAAATGTGGAACTTGCCGTACAGATTTGTAAAGATCATTTGGAACCTGCACAAATGATACAGGAAGTTGGTCTCGGTGAGAGAGCGGGAAATTTTCCGGCGCAGTTATCAGGAGGCGAGCAGCAGAGAGTCGCAATCGCGCGCGCACTTGCAAAAAAGCCCAAGCTGCTTTTGTGCGACGAGCCGACAGGCGCGCTTGATTATAATACTGGAAAAGCAATTTTAAAGCTTTTGCAGGACACCTGCAGAAAATCAGGTATGACGATTGTGATTGTGACGCACAATTCAGCTCTGTGCGATATGGCTGACCGCGTGATTCGCGTAAAGAGCGGAACTGTTCAATCGGTTACAACAAACCAAAAGCCTGTGCCAGTTGAGCAGATTGAGTGGTGAGTTATGAGAGAGCTGGCGAAATCTACGATAAGGGAAATAAAAAGCAGCAAAGGGCGATATCTGGCAATCTTTTTTATTATCGCGCTTGGAGTCGGTTTTTTTGCGGGGCTTTGTACTTGCAGACCATCGTTTGTAAAAACGGCAGAAAAGTATTTTGATCAGCAGAATTTTTATGATTACTGTCTTAGATCTAATGTTGGATTTGGAAAGGACAGCGCGGAAGCATTTTTAGAAAATAAAGAGATTGCCGCGGTTCAGGGAGTTTGTTACGAGGATGTTTTGGCTGCGGTTGACGGCAATGATGTTGTGTTCCGCGTGTATTCCGTGCCGGAAAATATAAATGAACTGCGGCTTGTATCCGGGCGAATGCCTGCGGCAGATGGTGAATGCGTAGTAGATGAGGCTTATTTTAAAGAGGATGTTCTCGGTGATACCATTTCGTTTTCGGATGCAAACCGCGAAAGTACAAAATCAGCGTTCAGGCATTTGGAATACACGGTAGTTGGAACGGTTTCCTCACCGCTTTATATCAGCAGCGACCGCGGGACTACTTCTCTTGGCGACGGCACAATCAAGGCGTTTCTTTTTGTAAAAGAGGAATGCTTTACCGCAGATTATTATAAAGAATTGTATGTGGTATTAAAAGAACGCGAAGAAATTTACAGTGAAGCGTATCGGGAAAATATTTTAGAAAAAAAGCAAATGATCACTGAAATTGGACAAAAGCAGGCAGAGACTCGCATAAAGAATTTGCTGATGCAATCGCAGAAAAATAATGTTTCTAGTTTGGCGGCAGAACAGAGCAATACTGCATCGGTCTATGTTTTAACCAGGGACGAAAATGCAGGCTATGCATCTTTTGAACAGGATTCGAAAATTATCGAAAATATCTCAGTAGTATTCCCTGTATTTTTCTTTTTGGTGGCGGCGCTTGTATGCGTGACAACAATGACGAGAATGGTTGACGAGCAGCGGACGCAGATCGGAGTCTGGAAAGCGATGGGATACAGCAAATTAGCAGTATCTTCAAAATATCTTTTTTATTCGGGAACAGCAGGTCTTACTGGGAGCATTATCGGGTTTTTCACAGGAACTTTTCTGATTCCCATGATACTGTGGTATGCTTACCGCAGTGCATATGATTTTGCAGAGCGACCAGAATATATTTTTGACTGGAAAATGTTTCTTATCTGTACCGCGATTGCTGCTTTTTGTACGGCTGGCACTGCGTTGTTCTGCTGTCAAAAAGAACTTTCTGAAATGCCGGCTTCTATTTTAAGACCGAGAATGCCGCAGAACGGCAAACGTGTTTTTATGGAAAAGCTAAAGGGATTATGGCAGCGGATTGGATTTTTGCACAAAGTTTCACTGCGCAATGCGTTTCGGTATAAAAAGAGATTTTTTCTTATTGTGTTTGGAATCAGCGGTTGTACCGCGCTACTTTTAACAGGGTTTGGTATAAGGGACTCCGTTCAGGGCGTGACGGATTATCAGTATGGAGAAATCACACTTTATGATGCGGAAGTTACTTTTGTAAAATCAATGGAAAAAGAAGAGCGGCAGGAATTTTTAGAGCGTCATGCAGATAATATCCGCGAGACTGTATTTCTATCGGAATGTAGTGTGGATGCAAAACTTGGCAAAAGAAAAAAGAGTACAAAACTTGTTTCTGTGGTGGACGGAGAACTTGAAAATTTTTTTCACCTTCGCCATAACAACGAAGATGTAGCTTATCCGAAGGACGGCGAAATTATTCTCTGCACGGGCATTGCCGATGGAATTGGCGCAAAAGTGGGAGATACCATTGTGCTTGTCGGAAGCTTATTTCAAGAAGTATCTGTAACAGTTTCTGGTATTTTTGACAATTATATAGGAAATTATCTGTTTGTTTCTGAGCGGACAATGGCGCAGTTAGAAGAGGAAGTCAGCAGCGCAGCATACATTCATTTTTACAAAGACAGTGATTTTGAGAGAATCAAAAATAAAGATTCTGGTGAGGAAAGTTTGCTTACGGAATTGTTAAAAGATGAAACAGTGGGTCATGTTGCTCTGAGTACGGAATACAAAAAAAAGGTGGAGACTTCCTTTGCAAGTCTTGATTTGGTTGTCTTATTGATTATTGTGTGTGCCGGAATTCTTGCGTTTATTGTATTGTTCAATTTAATCAATATCAATATTGGGGAGAGACTTCGGGAGATTGCAACATTAAAAGTGCTTGGATTTTTTTCGTCGGAATGTTCTGCTTATGTTTTTCGCGAGGTGGATCTGCTCACTGTGATCGGAGCACTGTGCGGTCTTGTATTTGGTAAGTTTCTGCATTCTTTTGTTATGTCTCAGGTCAGTCCGGGCAACATATGCTTTGATGAGCGGATCGCATGGGGAAGCTATATCGCCAGCGTTGCGGCGACGCTTGTATTTGCCTGGCTTGTGAAACTTGCCATGCAAAGAAGGCTGAAAGAAATCAATATGACAGAATCATTAAAGTCTGTAGAGTAGCAAAAGAAAGGATTGTTCTAACGGACAAGAAAAAGTCGTAAAAACAATTATCCCCTGCCTTTCGGCATGGGGAGTGTCAAGAAAGGGTTTTGTGGTATGGCGACGGTCTTGATTGTGGAGGATGACAGAAATATGCGCCTGCTTACGGCGGCGCGGCTGAGCGGGCTGTACACGGTTGTCTGCGCGTGCGACGGTTTGGAGGCACTTTGGCACATCCATAAAGGCGGTATTGATATGATTGTAGCAGATATTATGATGCCGCGCATGGATGGATATGAACTGTTAAAAACCATTCGGGAAGAAGGGTATACAACGCCTTATCTGCTTTTGACAGCAAAAGAGTCGCACGGCGATAAACAGCAGGGATTTTCCCTTGGAACGGACGATTATATGACAAAGCCCTTTAGCAGCGACGAGCTTCTTTGGAGGGTGGGAGCGCTGATGCGCCGAGCGAATATTGCGCAGAGCAAAAAAATTGAGATCGGCAGTGTTACCGTAGATTCGGAAAAGTATGCTGTATATTCGGACAGCGGGTATATTGAGTTTCCAAAAAAGGAGTTTGATTTGTTGTTTAAGCTGCTTTCTTACCCTGACCGTATTTTTTCAAAAGAACAATTGCTCGACAGCATTTGGGGACTTCATGCGGAAAGCGGGGAGGAGACGGTCAAGACGCATGTCAGCCGCATACGCAACAAATTAAAAGATATCAAAGAATTCAGTATTATCACAATTAAAGGATTAGGCTATAAGGCGGAAATTAACAGATAAAAAAGAATGTTTATAGCAAAATAATGGAGAAAAGATGAAACAGCAGAAAGTGACAAAATCGACAAGAAAAATACTTCCGCAAATACTGCTTCAGTCCATGGCAGTTATTATCACTGCTGTTTCTTCTTTTATGTTTATGACATGGCTTGTCACAGATGTATTTCTTATCACAGATACTTATATAGCAGCGGGTTATGAAGTACTTGGGACACTTATAGCATTTATTATTATATTAGTACCTTTAAATACTGTTGTATATCGAAGGAGACTAAGGGAAATTACAATGTTGTCAGACAGTATTCAAAGTGTGGCGGGCGGCGATTTCACAACCCGTATTGTCTGCCGAAAAGGAGATCCAATCACGCCGGTCTATGAGGATTTTAACAAGATGTGTGCGGAATTGGAAAGCGTGAAGATTCTGAGAAATGATTTTATCAACAGTTATTCTCATGAATTTAAGACGCCGATCGCCTCAATTAACGGTTTTGCCTCACTGCTGCTGGAAAAGGAGCTGCCGGAAGCAGAACGGCGGCAGTATTTGGAAATTATTGCAGAGGAGTCAGCAAGGCTCTCTAAACTTGCTGCGAATACGATTTTGCTTTCCAAGATTTCCTCACAGCAGATTGTAACGGACACAGAACAATACAACATCAGCGAACAGCTAAGGCAGTGTTCCATTATTCTCTCAAAATCCTGGTTGGAAAAGAAGATTGAGTTCAGCGGAGAGTTTCCCGAAGCTGTATTTACAGGAAATAAGGAATTAATGCAGCATTTATGGCTGAATATTCTTGGCAATGCAGTGAAATATACGCCGATGGGCGGAGAGATTTTCGTTCGCGTTATCCCAGAAAAAGAAACGATCGTTGTAGTTATTTCTGATACCGGGGAGGGAATGGAAAAAGAGACGTTAGAGCATCTGTTTGATTTGTATTATCAGGGAGATACATCTCATTCCCGGCAGGGACTCGGACTTGGATTGTCCATCGCGAAGCGGATTGTGGAATTGTGCGATGGTTCAATCACGGTTGAGAGCGAGCCGAAAGCCGGAAGCTGTTTTACCATTACCCTGCCGGTAAAATAAGTTATTTGAAAGAATTTTTATTTTCTGTTGGCTCTTTTGCGCATCAGCGGATCAAGAATCTTTTTGCGGATACGAAGAGATTTTGGCGTAACTTCCAAAAGTTCGTCCGTATCAATAAATTCCAGCGCTTGCTCAAGACTTAAAATTTTTGGAGGAACAAGCCTAAGAGCTTCATCTGCATTTGAGGAGCGCGTGTTGGTCAGCTGCTTTTTTTTACATACATTGACTTCAACATCCTCCGCTTTGCCGTTCTGACCGATAACCATACCGCTGTACACTTTTTCGCCAGGTCCAATGAACAGCGTGCCTCGCTCCTGTGCGTTAAATAATCCGTAAGTGATCGCCTCACCAGATTCAAATGCAATTAAACTGCCGGATTTGCGGTACTGAATATCTCCTTTGTATGGGTTGTATCCTTCAAACGAAGTATTTAGGATGCCATTGCCTTTTGTGTCGGTCATAAATTCTCCGCGGTAACCAATAAGCCCTCTTGCCGGAATTAAAAATTCAAGTCTTGTATAACTTCCGCCTGCTGTGGACATGCCGAGAAGCTCGCCTTTGCGCTCGGAAAGCTTCTGGATAACAGTGCCGGAAAATTCTTCTGGAACATCGACAAATGCACGTTCCATCGGCTCAAGTTTTTTGCCGTCCTCATCATAATGATACAAAACTTCCGCTTTGCTCACCGCAAATTCATAGCCTTCACGGCGCATATTTTCAATTAGAACAGATAAATGCAGCTCGCCGCGTCCAGAAACTTTAAATGCTTCCGTGGTATCGGTTTCTTCCACTCTAAGAGAAACATCCGTATTCAGTTCGCGGAACAGCCGG
The DNA here is from genome assembly GCA_947086895.1 of uncultured Lachnospiraceae bacterium. Taxonomy (GTDB): domain Bacteria; phylum Bacillota; class Clostridia; order Lachnospirales; family Lachnospiraceae; genus RGIG4057. Next base: position 46,221 of record CAMUAR010000016.1, read on the forward strand.
TCACGCAAGTGGCGGGAAGTTACAAATTTTCCTTCCTGCCCGGCAAGAGGACTGTCATTTACAATAAAATTCATTGCGATGGTCGGCTCGGAGATTTTTTGGAACGGGATTGGTTCTGGTTTATCAGGGGAACACAAAGTATCTCCGATATGAATATCAGGAATTCCTGATATTGCGACAATAGAGCCGATGCCAGCCTCGGTGACTTCAACCTTTTTAAGCCCCTCGAATTCATAGAGTTTACCGACTTTTACACGGCGGCTTTTTTCCGGGTCATGATGGTTGACAATAACAACTTCCTGGTTGACTTTGATTGTTCCGTTATCAACTTTGCCGATGCCGATACGCCCGACATATTCATTGTAGTCGATTGTGCTTACCAGAAGCTGTGTTCCTTCCTCCGGGTCGCCTTCCGGCGCCGGGATATAATCGACAATCGTTTCAAACAGAGGTTTCATATTTTCCGGTTTATCATCAAGTTCCAAAATAGCGACGCCTGTTTTTGCCGAGGCAAATACAAACGGGCAGTCAAGCTGATCGTCGTTTGCATCCAACTCAATAAAAAGTTCCAGAACTTCGTCGATTACTTCTTTTGGTCTCGCCTCCGGGCGATCAATTTTATTGATACATACAATAACAGGAAGGTCAAGTTCAAGAGCCTTTTTTAATACAAATTTTGTCTGCGGCATAGCGCCTTCAAATGCGTCCACCACAAGAACTACTCCGTTTACCATTTTAAGCACACGCTCGACTTCGCCGCCGAAGTCTGCATGTCCTGGAGTATCGATAATATTGATTTTAACGCCGTTGTAATTGACGGCGGTATTTTTTGCAAGAATTGTAATACCGCGCTCTTTCTCAATATCGCCGGAATCCATAACGCGCTCTTCAACAACTTGGTTTTGGCGAAAAACGCCGCTTTGCTTTAACAGTTCGTCCACCAGCGTGGTTTTACCATGGTCAACATGTGCGATAATAGCGATATTTCTTATGTTTTCACGTTTTGTTTTCATAGTTGTACCTCTTTCTTGTAACCCTTCTTTAAATATAAGAAAGTTTTTGGTGATTGCAGTTTAAATGATGTTCTGTGCGGATACATTGATAATTTAAGAATATAATCAGCGTTTTTGCGCAATCAGTCAAAGATATCCCTTTTTATTATGCAGCCGAAATTTGGCAGTGTTCTTAATGCCTTCGCGCATAATTTTACCATATTAAATGTATTTTACAAGTTTTTTTTAGGGAGAGAAAGAAATTTTGTACAATTCCTTGTATTTTCCGTTTTATCTTGGAAAAAAACTGGTTACTATTTCTTAAATTACAAGGAAAGTTTTTTCAGTTTTCTTTATAAGAAACATTTTAAAGAATATCCTTGTTTTAAAAGCTGTACTTTTATGATTCAAAAGAGTTTTGTTATATTTATATTTTATTTAAAAACATTATCCGTTATAATTTGCAGAAAATTAACTTTTTTTTACAGGAAAATACGGTTATAGATATAATAGATGCCTTGATTTGTTCAGCAAATTCTGATAAATACCTTGATATTTCGTTGTTTAATGGTGTATAATGAAGGCAGTTGCTAACGGAATAAGGGATATCGAGGAGGAGAATGGAGGATTTTGTAATTTTTTAGAATTATAAAATTTCGAAAAGTACTTGAAATTCCAAATATTACCACATATAATAAGTGGTATGAGAATACTTTAGTTTAGAGGAAGGCCGAAACGAACGAAAGGAAAGAGGGGTTAAATATGACAGATAAAGTATTTGATAATAACCAAGTAGTAATTGCAGGAGAGGTTGTCAGTGACTTTACGCACAGCCATGATGTATTCGGGGAGGGTTTCTACCTGATGGATATTTCTGTAAACCGCTTAAGTGAAACGTTTGATATTATTCCGGTTATGGTTTCCGAGCGGCTGATGGACGTAAAGACATCCTGCAAGGGCAAGTTTGTCGAGATCAATGGCCAGTTCCGCTCCTACAACCGGCATGAGGACAACAAGAACCGCTTGGTACTCTCTGTGTTTGCCAGAGAGGTTAAGGTCTGCGAAAAGACTGGAGAGGAGCAGAAACCAAATTACATATTCCTGGATGGCTTTGTGTGCAAGCAGCCAGTCTACCGGAAAACTCCGCTTGGCAGGGAGATCGCTGATATTCTGCTGGCAGTAAACCGCCCGTATGGAAAGTCGGATTATATCCCATGTATTTGCTGGGGACGCAACGCGCGTTTTGCAGACTCATTTGCAGTCGGAGCGCATTTGCAAGTATGCGGCAGGATTCAGAGCAGGGAATATCAAAAGAAACTGAGTGAGACGGAGTTTGAAAAACGTGTGGCTTATGAAGTCAGCGTCAGCAAACTGGATCTTATTGAGAAGGAGGAAGAGACAGCGGAAATAAGCGAGAATTAACGCAGACGCGCATTGGAAGAAATAGTGGTTGACAAGGCGGGCATGTGATGTTAAGATAATAACACAAAAAGCGAACAGGTAGAGGTGCATCGATTAAGAGTAAACTGCAGGATATGTCAGGCATAGAAGAATGCAGATGAAAGGATGAGATGCCGAAGGTGTGGGATGCCTTGAAGTTCCGCATACTGGGGGCAGGATTAACAGTCCGGTCACTGTCATCATGGATTTGATGGAGAGCTACTGAGTGGAAGATAAATTGTCGTAGGCGGCAGCATATCTTCTATGTGGGCAGTGTTTTAAGTCGATCATCCATGTCGGCTTTTTTTTATGCGCACGCTCGCAAAAGGAAAGTAGCCGCTTGCAGCGGCAAACGAGCGGCGCGGGGAGCAGGAGAGAGAAGCATTCTCCCGCTCGGTTTATTTACTGTATGGCAGCAGGCAGATCAGGGTCTTTCGAGTAGACCGCAGAAAGGTATGGTGAAAAATTATGTCAATTTTTGTAGGTGCTGGCGTGGCAATCGTTACTCCAATGAAGGCAAATGGCGAGGTAAATTATGATAAGTTTGCGCAGATTATTGACGATCAGATTGCAAATGGCACAGACAGTATTATTGTATGCGGCACAACAGGGGAATCTTCCACGCTTACTCATGAGGAACATATAGAATGCATCCGTTTTGTAGTGCAGCACGTGAACAAGCGTGTTCCGGTTGTGGCAGGTACTGGTTCAAATTGTACAGATACGGCAGTTTATTTGTCAAAATGTGCAGCCAGAGATGGAGCGGATGCAGTGCTTTTGGTGACACCATACTATAATAAGGCAACACAAAAGGGATTGATTGCACACTTTACGACAGTTGCAAATGCGATTGATCTTCCAGCGATTTTATATAATGTGCCAAGTCGGACTGGATGCAATATTTTGCCGGAAACTGCGGCAGAAATGGCAAAGACAGTGGATAATATTGTAGCGATTAAGGAAGCGTCCGGGGATATCAGCCAGATCGCAAAACTTGCATGTTTATGTGATGGCAAGATGGATATTTATTCCGGCAATGACGATCAGATTGTGCCGATCTTATCGCTTGGCGGTAAAGGTGTGATTTCCGTGCTGTCCAATGTGGCGCCGCGGCAGACGCATGATATTGTAGAAAAGTATTTATCAGGTGATACAGCGGGAAGTTTGGAACTTCAATTAAAGTATCTTCCGCTGGTTAAGGCGTTGTTTTCGGAAGTCAACCCAATTCCTGTGAAAGCGGCGATGAATATGATGGGTATGGAGGTTGGTCCGCTGCGTATGCCTCTTACTGAGATGGGGGAAGCAAATGCGGCAGTACTGCGTCAGGAACTGGAAAAAGTCGGATTGCTGTAAGAAAAAATATATATGCAGTTTGATATACATGTAAGTTTTTGGTAATAATAAGTACAAGTGGAACGTAAAGGAGAAAAACGGTATGACAAAGGTGATTTTGCGCGGCTGTAATGGGAGAATGGGACAGGTAATCACAGAGATTGCAGAAAATGATGCAGGGATTGAGATTGTGGCAGGAATTGATCTTGTCGATCAGGGAAAAAATCCCTACCCAGTATTTGGGCATTTGATTGATTGTGATGTTCCAGCGGATGTTGTTATTGATTTTTCTTCACCAAAGGGACTGACGGAGCTTCTGACTACTTGTGTGGAGCGAAAACTTGCAACTGTAATTTGTACGACAGGCTTTTCTAATGAGCAGATTGCGGAGATAGAACAGGCGGCAGATAAAATTGCAGTGCTGAGATCTGCAAATATGTCGCTCGGCATCAATACGCTCTCTAAGCTTGCGGCAGCAGCAGCGGCAATTTTTGCTGAAGCAGGTTTTGATATTGAACTGGTAGAGCGTCATCACAATAAAAAGCTTGATGCGCCGTCCGGTACTGCGTTGATTCTCGCAGACAGCATCAATAATGAGCTTGGCGGCAGTTATCATTATGTATATGACCGGAGCGGTCGGCGTGAAGTGCGGGATACAAAAGAAATTGGAATATCCGCAGTGCGCGGCGGAACGATTGTCGGGGAACACGAGATTATCTTTGCAGGAAGAGACGAAGTGATTGAATTAAAACATACCGCATATTCCCGCAGTGTATTTGCGACAGGAGCGGTGCAGGCGGCGAAATTTCTTGCCGGAAAACCAGCTGGAATGTATGATATGAATGCAGTTGTTGGAAAATAAAGCAATTTCAAAAGCGGTTTGTTGTGAAATGATATGTCCCTTGTCAAGTAGACAGGTTAAATATTTAAAATCGAGCGCAAATAATGCCTATATTTCACTTTGAAGTGTAGGCATTTTTCGATGCAAATATCTGTGTAATGAAACTTGTTGTCAGCACAACATGCAAAAGGCGCGGCGAACAGAGAGGAGTCTCTCTGTTCGATCATAATGCACGCCTGAAAAATAAAATTTGTTTGATCCTTTACTCGATGGTTTCCGGCAGTACATTTCGCTTTAAGCTAGTGTAAGCCATAAGGATATAAATAGCATAAATCAGAAAAAATATTCCAAGAGCCATCACAGTGATTGCAGCGGGGCTGTTAGCGCCCACCATAACGCCCGGTTCTGGCGCCTTGGCTAGAGTTAGAAGAAACGGTATGCCAATTAGAACTGGAGGAATTGCAGGCATAGTGTAATAAATAGTAAATTGGGTGCGCAGAGCTTTTCGCATTTCACGCTGATCCATACCAAGTTTTTGAAGCAGCTGAAACTGTCGGCGGTAGTGTTGTGATTCGCTAAGCTGCTGTATGGTGAGAATTGTCGCGGCGGTCATAGTTAGAGCCAAGGCAAGGTAATATAAAGGAAACACTGTGATGGTGGTCATAGAAGCCAATTCCGCCTCTATGTTGGCTTTGGAAGATACAATATCGAAGGAGGCGACGCGATCCTCACTTTGATTTATTGCATTTAGTGCGGCAAATTGTTCTTGGCTTACCGGATATATTGTTTTGGCAGCGTATGCTTGGTGATGGATAAGACATTCATTTATTGCATCATCAGGAACAACTAAAATATATCCCCTTCCATTGCCTGCTACATAGTTCTGAAAAAAATGTTCTGTGTGGACACTGCTGAGAGTGAGTGTTTTTCCATCTACGATAATAGGCTCTGTATAATTTTTCAGCGGTTCTTCCAGATAAGATATACAGTGAATTAAATATTGTCCCTGTTTTAATTCTGCTGCCGGATAGCCTGCAATTTCCCGCAGGGCAGCATAATCGCTGTAGCGCATCAAAGGATCTTTATCATAGCCGTAAGTATAGTAAACAATAGTAGAATCAATATATTCCATAACCTGAGCATTTTTATTAGAATAAACAGGATAAAGTAAAGATAATTCCATCGGAATATTAGCGTTGATATAATCCAGATATAAATTAAAATCTTGTTGTTTATCATTGATTCCAATATATAAGTCAAAGCAAGTTTGCTGCATGGAGCGCCCTTGAAACAATCCTTTAAAAACCAATCCGCTTCCTTCGGAGATTAAAGTGGCAGTAAAGATCATGGAGATTGTAGCCATCAGAACTCCCATAGTGGCAAGTTTTGCGGTGAGGGTGCGAAAGATTAGAAGATTCTGCCCGCGGTATTTTCTGGAGGGCTTCCGGTTGAAAAAGGCGGGAACACCAGAGGCAAAGCTAAGGAAAAACCCGTACAAAAAAAGAATCAAACATCCCGCGCCAATCGTTCCCCAAAGGAGATTTCTAGTTATAAGCATCAAAGTTCCAACCACGCCTAAAACAATGGAAAAAGCAAAAATTTTCTGCCGTTTTTTTTCTGTTTGAATTACAACGCCTTCGTTCTGCTTATCAAAATAGATAAGATCGTAAATTTTCATTTTTCGAATACGCTTGCGGCTTTTTCGAAGAGCAAATAAATAGATCAAGGCAAAATAAATTATGCTAAGTCCAACAGCGGAAAAAGAAAAACCAAAAGAAAAATGATACGGCAGACCAAATAAAGTCAATATAATTGCCCGGAAAGCTTGATAGAGCAGGCTGCCAAGCAGAATTCCAAGGACTAGGGCGCATCCGCCAACTGCCAGATTTTCTAAAAAGAACAAACGGGCGATCTGTCTGTTTTCCAGTCCGATTAAAAGGTAGTTTCCAAGCTCGCGGCTGCGGCGCAGCAGCATAAATTTGATCGAGTAAGATACCAGCCAGCCAAAGACACATACAACGACCGCACTGGCCAGCCAGATCATGAAGGGCAGTTGAGACATACTTGACGCCAGCGTTTGAAGCTCTTCTGAGAACACTAAGCCGTTGAAGGAATAAAGCAGAGCAGCGGCAAGCACGATTGTGACAAAGTAGATTAAGTAATCAGAAGCCTGGCGTTTCGCATTGCGCAGAGAAAGTTTAAATAACGTCACTGATATCACCTCCCAATGTGGCCAGAACATCCAGTATTTCATGGTAAAATACGGAGCGTGGGCGGTTTCCGCGCATCAGTTTGCTGAATACTTTTCCATCCTTTAAAAACAGCACTCGTTTTGCATAACTTGCACTGTAAGCGTCATGAGTTACCATTAAAATTGTAGCGTCCAAATCTTGGTTTATGGCAGTCATAATTTCTAAAAGATTTTTTGACGCTTTTGAGTCGAGGGCGCCTGTAGGTTCATCTGCCAAGAGCAGAGATTGCCCCGCGATCATAGCTCTGGCACAGGCTGCGCGCTGCTTTTGACCGCCGGATACCTGGTAGGGGAATTTTTCTAAAATATCAGCAATGCCCAGTTTTTGCGCGATCTCCTGCACTTGTTGTTGTACTTTATTTGCATCGGAATGGTTGAGAGAAAGAGCCAGACCAATATTTTCTTCGATGGTTAATGTATCTAACAAATTAAAATCCTGAAATACAAAACCCAACCGTTCCCGGCGGAATTTAGCCAGCTCGCTTTCCGATAAATCAGCAATATTGATTCCGTCCAATAAGATTTGTCCAGAACTGATGGTATCGATGGTGGAGATGCAGTTGAGCAGAGTGGTTTTGCCGCTTCCAGATGCTCCCATAATCGCCAGAAATTCTCCCGGTTCCACATCAAAACTTATCCGGTTTAAAGCTTTGGTCACATTGTTTTTGTTGCCGTAGTATTTTTCAATATTTTGTACAGAAAGCATAAATCCTCCTAATTTATAGTGTATAAAATAAAACGAATATAGAATTCTGTTTTACCAACCTCAAAAAATAATTTTTTTGTCTGTAAGAAAGGACAGAACAGAATTCTTTGCTGCAGTATTATCATACACCAAAAAGAAGGAGGGTGGTATTGATGTTGTATTATGTTTGCTTACGATTTTGTAAGGTTTTCTTTTGACGGAAAAATAAGCGTTACTGTAGTTCCATTTCCATCCTCTGAGGTAAGTTCCAGACCAATTTGCAAAAAAGCAGATAATTTTTTGCATAGATATAGTCCCATTCCAGTGGAACCGCCCCGGCTGCGGCCGTTGCTTCCGGTAAAGCCCCGGTCAAAGACTTGAGGAAGTTCGTGAGAAGGAATGCCAATGCCATTATCCTGAACAACAAGTTGAACTTGTCTGCCAAGAGAACGGGCAGAAATAGAAATGAGCGGTTCTTTGTTTTTGTAGCGGGCAGAATTTTGAAGAAGCTGACCGAGAAGAAAAATCATCCATTTTTCATCTGTGTAGACAAAACAGTCCAGACCTTCGGTCTCAATTCGAACACCGCTGTGAATAAAAAGAGTTCGATGGTTTTCGATCGCTTTTGAAACAATCTTATTTAAATTGATATAACCAAAAATACAATCCTGCTCCGGGCTTTCTGTTCTGGCGTAAAACAAAGCGCGCTCGACGTGAGCTTCAATCTGACTAAGTTCAAAAGTAAGTTTGCGCTTAGAAGTTCCCTCTAACTGGCAGCAGATTAGGCGTGCGGCTGTGATGGGGGTTTTGATCTCATGAACCCACTGTTCTATATATTCCCGATATTCCCGCTGAGCTGCCTGTGCGTCGGATACCGCACCCGTCATAGCACGACCTGCGCATTTCGTCAGATGAAAAAGTCGGCGTACGTATAAATTTTTTGGAGGGACAGTGCATTCGGCAAACAAGTATTTTTGGTCTAATTTTTGAAAAATAGCTTCCATTTCTCGAAGCTTTGCTCGCTGACAAAAAAAATTCCACAGCAGAAGTATTCCAAAAATCAGAAGAAAAAACAGCAGAAGAATCGTGATTATACCAATTTGTGTTCCGGTGGCAGCAAGAAAAAACGCCGCTGCGGCGGCGCAGAAAAAAAACAACAATATACGCTTTAGCTGGTCGGATAAAAAGGCTTTTAAAGTCATAATTGATACCCCATTCCCCGGCGGGTTTTGATACAGTCGGATAAACCTATGCTGTTTAGCTTGGCTCTTAATCTTGTTACATTGACGCTTAATGTGTTGTCATCAATATAGATTTGCTTGTCCCACAATATTTCAATTAAATCCGCGCGCGCGACAATTTCGCCCGCATGTTCCATCAAACAGGCGAGGATTTGCAGTTCATTGCGGGAAAGAAGCACTGTTCCAGTATTTGTAGATGCCGTTCCTTTTGTGAGGTGAAGCCAAAGACCATCGACGTTTAGAAGATCGGACTGTTCCGAAATACTGTTTCTTCGAAGAACTGCTTTAATCCGCGCGAGAAGAACAGGGACACGGTAAGGTTTTGTAATATAATCGTCGCCGCCAAGACTCAGCGCTTTTACTTCGTCCAACCCTGAATCGCGGCTTGTAACAAAAATAATGGGAACAGAAACAGTTTTTCGTATTTTGACGCACAAAGAAAATCCATCCTGACCAGGCAGACCGATATCCAACAAAATAAGATCTGGATGGACTTTCAATATTTGCTCTGAAATATTTGTAAAATCGGTAATCGATAAAGGGCAGTATCCATCGTTTTTAAGAAGAAGCATCAGTTCTTCTCGAATACTAAGATCGTCCTCGATAATCATAATTTTTTTCAATCCGCATTCTCCTTCACAAAATTTCTATTATGTATTGTACAATAAGAAAAAACATCAATCAACAAACAAATATTGTTTTTGGAAAATGCAGAAGATAAAAATTATGAGCAAAGCTGAAATTTTTGTACCATTTTATTTAATTTTTCCGCCTGGGAAGCCAATTCTTCCGAGGTTGCGGAAGTTTCCTGGGACGTTGCGGAATTATCTTGCACTCCATGCGCAATCTCCTCAATTCCCAGACGGAGCTGTTTCATATTTTCCGCTTGGGTAGCGGCGTTTTCCGCGGTTTCCTGAATCAGTTCATTTACGTGATCCACGGCGTCTACTGATTCCTTCAATGAGTTCATAGCACTGACAGCAATGGAATTTCCCTTGTTAATCTCCTCAATCGAAATTTGAATCAGCTCTCTTGTTGTGATTGCTGCTTTGGAACTTTCTAATGCCAGTTTCCCAATTTCAGAAGCTACTACAGCAAAGCCTCTTCCAGCGTCGCCGGCGCGGGCAGCTTCAATGGAGGCGTTTAATGATAAAAGATTTGTCTGGGACGCAATATCCTCGATTGCCTGAATAATTCCAACTACTTTTTGAGAAGTCAGGTTAATCTCATTCATAGCATCCATCATCAACTTCATTTTTTCTTGATTTTTCACGATCATTTTGGTGGCCTCAGCTGTCATTTTGGCGGAAGTTTCCGCGTCTTTCCGGCTGTTTTCCACCTGATTGGCAACTGTATTTGTGGTTGCTGCAAGCTGTTGGATGGACGCCGCCTGTGTTTCTGCGCCTTCCGCCAGTGTCTGGGAAGCTGTGGCAAGTTCGGCAGCTCCGACGGATACACGTTCAGAACTTTCATTAATTCCCAACATAACTTGATTCATAGAACTTGAAATATTAAGCAGGGCAGCTTTAATTTTTTGAAATTCACCGACGTAATCATGTTTTAGATTTACGCTTAGTTTTCCAGCGGCGATCTGTGCGAGTGCTTCGGATGTTTCATCAATATATACGATGTATTCTTTCAGACGGTTGACTGTCTTCTGGAAGGATTCGCCCAGCGATCCAATCTCATCTTCGCTTGTAATGGAGAGACTGACGTCCAAATTTCCGGCGGCAAGCTGCTGTGCGGTATGGTTTAGCTCTAAAATTGGCTTTGTCAGATTTGCTGCGCTTTTTCGAATGCTGATTGTAATCAGAACCATACCAATTATAAAAATAAGGATTAGAACACCGATCATTACAGCCAACATAGCGTAATATTCCGACAGCGGCAAGCTGCTGAGTACTATGTATCCAGTATTCCCAGCATGTTGCAGAGAGCCGTATTGCGTGTGTCCCTCTATTTTATATTTTAAAAATTTATCGCTTTTTGACATAACGGCATTTACAAGATTTTGAGATACATCAATGTCTTTGATATTTTTTTGAACAATATCATTTTGCGGGTGATAGAGAAACATGCCGTTCTCAGATAACAGCAGAACGCATCCATTTCGACCAATCTTATATTCCGTCATAATTTTTGTCATATGATCTAACGAAATATCCATACCCACGGCGCCGAGAACAGAGCCGGTAACATTATCGTAGACAGGAGCAGCAGCACTTAAGATCATTTTTCCAGTAGAAGAATCAATGTATGGTTCTGTTAGAAATGTTCTTTTTTCCGTAATGCAAGGATACCATCCGCGCCCTGTAATATCCCAGCCTTCCTCACTGGTAAAGCCATCGGATTGTGTAAGTATGCTTGCATCTAAATCAGAGATCCATACAGCCATAACATTTTCGGAATCTGTATTTGCAATATGAACAAGATTTTCCATAACCGTATCCATCTTTTCGGTCTGCCAAATATCGTCGCCAGCGTTTGTGTTCATCATAACATATTTTATCTCTGGATTTACCGCCAGCTGTTCCACGCTTTTAATGTATTGCTGTAAAAAGCCGGTTAATTGATTTGCGGCGGCGTTGGATTCTTCGGTCAGTTCTGTTTTTTTTGATGTGACAGACAGCCATCCAACCATATAAACCGCAGCAACAGCGATCAATAAAAACACGATAACAACGCTTTTGCCGATTTGATAGAGAATTTCATCGGCAATTTTCTTCTTTGAATTTGTTCTTTTTTCTGAATGTTTCATAGGCTCCTCGTTTCTGCGCTGCTTTTTTGTACAAACAATTTTGTGTACAGCAACGCGCAGACACAAATTGTGGTGTGAAAAAACTGCTTTTCACAAAAACACCCCGTTGTATATCTTTTTCTTCATTATATCTCTATTTTCCTGATATTACAACAAAAATTTGACTCTAAATCGTTGTATTTATTTGTTGTTTTTTTCCTCTTGTAAATTTAGTTTATAAAAGGAAGCATCCATGTGAGTATAAACAAAAAAGATAGTAAAAAATATATTATTTTCTTTTTGGAGATATCTGTAATTTTTTCTTAACCGGGACAAAAAACAGTAAATCTTGTATTTCATATTCCAGTACGGTGCAGAGTTTATATAAAATATAAATTTAACCTCTCCTTTCACACTTTTTTCACACATTTCCCTGTAACTTTTCACAAACGTTCGATATACTTGATAAGATTACACGGTTTACGTGATGTAAAAGGAGGAGAAACACGTTGATTGAAGTCAAAAATCTGGTAAAAAAATATGATGGTCATTTAGCGGTGGATCATCTTAGTTTTACCGTGAAAAAAGGGCAGATTTTAGGATTTCTTGGGCCGAACGGCGCAGGAAAATCAACGACGATGAATATGCTGACTGGCTACATATCGTCGACGGAAGGAAGTATTGTGATCAACGGTCACGATATTTATGATGAGCCGGAGGAGGCAAAAAAGTGTATTGGTTATCTGCCGGAGCTTCCGCCGGTATACCCGGATATGACAGTGAAGGAATATCTTGATTTTGTGATGGATATAAAGAAAGTCCCGCGAAAAAAAAGAGCAGCGATGATGGCTGATGTAATGGAGCGAACGCGCATTGCGGACGTATCCGGCAGATTGATTAAGCATTTATCCAAAGGGTATCGTCAGAGGGTTGGTCTTGCGCAGGCGATTGTCGGGTATCCAGAAGTTATTATTCTCGACGAGCCGACGGTCGGCTTAGATCCAATGCAGATTATTGAGATACGTGATCTGGTAAAAGAGCTTGCAGAAAAACATACAGTGATTATCAGTTCGCATATTTTGTCGGAGATCAGCGCGGTCTGCGATACCGTTATGATTATCAACAAGGGAAAGATGGTAGTTACCGACACTGTAAAAAATCTTCCAAAACATTTGAAAGGTGCGACAAATTTAGAGCTTGAAGTAAAAGCAACAGAAAAAGAAGTGCGCACCGCGCTTTCTTCGATCGATGAAATTTTCGATGCACAGTACACAAAAGGCAGCGAGGATGGCTTTACGCAGATCAATATCGATGTGACAGGAAAAAGAGAACTGCGCGAGGAAATCTTTTTTGCACTTGCAAAAGCAAAGCATCCAATCTATCAAATGTCAATGAATACATTAAGCCTTGAAGATATTTTCCTTGAAATGACAAAACAAGCATACAGTGAAAGTGAAGAGATAAAATCGGAGGATGAAACGCAGGAACCGGGAATAATTCAGACCGGAGAAACAGCACTGGAACTGGAAAAGCAAACAAATGTAGAAACGGACAGTTCAGTATAAAGTTGAGATTTTTAATTTCGGAATTTGTGTCACTGCGCAGGATAAAGTTTCTTTTAAAATGCTATTATGCGAAAGAAGAAAAAAAACGAAACCGCGGTTTGCAAAGGGTTGAAAATAGGCGGTTGTAATCCTGCAATATTAAAAAAGCAATTTGGTAATATGTCAAGAGGAAAATGAAAAGGATTTTCTTGGAAAA